>JAOUKO010000455.1 GCA_029882525.1 Candidatus Aminicenantota bacterium
ACCAAGGCTACTTCCTTTTCAAATCGCTATGGGCTGGTGGTATTACATTGAGGCTTCCGAGGAAGTGAAAGGTGGCTTGGTTGAGTGCAAACATATGATGGGTGTGGAGCTAACTGCTTATAGTGGGCAAAAGAAGTAGAGCAAAGGACCATCAAATAAAATGGTCGCCTGCCACGGGATTTGGGGGCAAAGTAGAACACCGCTTTCCCCCAAACCCTTACTCTTCGTTAGGGCTCAGCAAAGCCCAAAATAAAAATAGCGAGAAGACAAAATAATTCTACTAAAAAGCAGCATAATTAATCATTTCACGCCTTAATTTGTGCATACTTACAATAATACTTACTCTCTGTTGACTTCGAACTTTTCTCTATGCTATAAGCTTTAAACAGGGAAGATGATAAAATTCAGCATAGCAGGAAAGATTGGGTTAAAGTCAAAAAAGGAAACTCCTATAATTAGATGGTTTAGAAAAGTAACCTGGGAAACTGCAGGAATTGATAATTGATTAACGGGTGATAAATTAAAAGTTAATGATAAGTAATTTTAAAAAGATTCAGGAGGAGTAAGGATGTGGAAACCTGCTTTATTATGGTGTGTTTATCCAATAATAGTTCTTTTTAGTCTTGCTTCTGTGAAGTTAATAAGGGAGATTACCAATGAAGAAAAACAGGAGTTGATTCAATATCTCACAACTCATTGGAAGACCCCGGAAGACTATGTTGTGGAGAAATTTTCAGACCATGACCTTGTATTCATTGGTGAATATCATCGCATAAAGCACGATGTGGAGCTGATTCAGAATCTCATTCCCCGGTTGTACGAAATTGGAGTCCGCAACCTGGGAATTGAAATGGGCTGCTACGAATATCAAGACAAAGTCGATTCGCTCATCACCGCAGAGAAGTACGACGAGCAGCTGGCTCGGTGGTTGATGTTCAAATGGTCTGTCACCTGGGGTTACCAAGAGTATATGGATATATACCGAAAAGCATGGGAAGTGAATAAATCCCTCCCCAAGGATGCGCCAAGATTCAGAGTGGTCAACCTGGATTACAGGCCGAATTGGAATCTGGCAGAGGAGGAAATGACTCCCGAACTATGGCAAAAAGTACGGCATAAGGGTACCACTGACGAGCACATGGCGCAAGTGATAATGACAGAATTTGTTGATAAGGGTCAAAAGGCTTTAATCTTTTCAGGGTCGCACCATGCTTTCACTCATTACTATCAGCCTATTTACGATTATGAGACCAAGGAATTCAAAGGATTTAGCAAACAACGGGCTGGAAACATTATCTACAGCAAAATTCCTGACAGGGTTATCTATATAGAGCTGCATGCTCCATGGTGGGCAAAGGAAAACCTTGACGATGAGAACTATCCTGTCGGTGGGGTAATTGATGAGATAATGAAAGAATTTAAGAACAAAAGAGTTGGTTTCGATGTCAAAGGGACACCATTTGGCAAACTGCGGGATGATGATACATATTACTCCATCGGATACGAAGAGTTTACCTTAAGCACCATTTGCGATGGTTATATTTTCCAAAAACAATTGAGCGACTATGAAGGGTGCGCCGTGGACACAGATTTCATTACAGAAGAGAATTTTCAGGAAGCAATCGAGTACCTGCCAAATGTGAGGGCGAGAAAATTTTTCACCAAACCCGAAGAACTTATCAATGAAATAGTAAAAGATGCACAAATACAAAGGAGGTTTCAGCTCCATATGAAATGAGTTTTTTTGAACTTCCTAAAACCCAAAAGCGTATTATTATGAGAAAACAATGATTCAATCTAAAAAAGAAAGAGGAAAAAATTCAGCCTAAAGGGGGAAAATTGAATTTAGACCAAAAAAGGGAATTCCCATTATTCTTAGATAGCTTAGAAAATTAACCTGGAAAACAAACGATAAGGAGGATTTATCATGAGAAAAAGGTTTATCAAAATTGTTTCCTTTTTGTTTGTGATGTCGCTTTTTATTTACCCTGCGCTACTCGCCCAGAAAAGCGCTCAAGAAGAGAGCTTGAAGGGCTTCAGCGAATTTGTAAATGCGACTATGCAGGAGTGGAAAGTTCCCGGACTCGCCATCGCCATTGTCAAAGATGGAAAGGTAATATTTGCTGAA
>JAOUKO010000456.1 GCA_029882525.1 Candidatus Aminicenantota bacterium
GCCCGTGGCCCCGACAGGATGGCCTTTGGCCTTCAACCCTCCGCTGGGGTTGACCGGGATCTTTCCCGCCAGGAAGGTTATCTCATCCTCGTAAGCTTTCCCGCCCTTGCCTTTTTCAACCATTCCCAGGGCCTCGAGCACACATATCTCAGCAATGGTGAAACAGTCATGGACCTCAAGAAAATCAATCTCTTCCGGCTTTTTACCCGCCATGGCATAGGCCTGCTTTGCGGCCTGGTAAGTCGCTTCCAGCCAGGTTATATCTTTTCTCTGGCTCAAAGCGATCGTATCCGTGGCCTGTCCGGTCCCGATGATCTTGACCACCGGCTTTTTCATCTTCTTGGCCATCTCCGCAGGGCAGAGAATCAGAGCAGCCGCACCGTCGGTGATCGGCGAACAATCCAAGATTCTCAGCGGGTCAGCGACCATGACCGAGTTGATGACCGAATCCACCGTGATCTCGAAAGGAAACTGAGCCAAAGGATTCTTGGCGCCGTTGGAGTGATTCTTGACCGCAACCAGGGCCAGCTGCTCCCGTGTAGTTCCGTATTTCTCCATGTGGGCCCTGGCGATCAAGGCGTACAGGCCGGGAAAGGTGATGCCATGATAGCCCTCGTATTCCTGGTCTGCGGCCGTGCTCAGGGCGTAGGTGGCCTCATAGCCGTTAACGTCGGTCATCTTCTCCACGCCTCCGACAAGGACCACATCGCTCATCCCTGAAGCAACCTCCATGAATCCCAGCCGCAAAGCTAATCCACCCGAGGCACAGGCCGTCTCCACTCGTGCCGATGGGACAGGAGTCTGACCTAAATAATCCGCCAGCATGGATGCGATATGTTCCTGACCGACAAAGAGCCCGGAAGACATGGACCCCACGTACATGGAGTCGATCTTATCCACTCCAGCATCATCCAGGGCCAGGAGAGCTGATTCCACGAAAATGGTCCTCAGGGATTTTTCCCAGAGCTCGCCCCACTTTGTCATTCCTACGCCGATAACTGCAACTTCTCTCATTTTTCCTCCTAATTAGCCTTCTTGATCTTATGGCGGAATTTGGCGTACTCGCCATACTCGAGGTAATGCTTATTCTTATCCAGGAGCTCTCTTGTTTTGGGCGCCAGGTCCTGAATTTCCTTGATCCTGTCCAGAACCTCGAAGACAAAAGCATCGCTCCCTGCTCCTGAACCATAGGAAACAATAAGAATCATGTCTCCTGGCTTGGCGACGTCCAGGCAGGCAGTCAGGCCCAGGGGAGAAGAGCCCGAGTAGGTGTTCCCGAGCCTGTTCACCAGCCAGCCTGTTTCGATCTGCTCTTTCTCGAACCCCAGCATCTTTCCCACTCTAAAGGGAAACTTTCCGTTGGGCTGGTGGAAAATGACATAGGCGAAGTCAGGAGGCTTCATGCCCGTCTTGTCCAGGATCCCTTTGGCCGCGCCCATGATGTGCTTGAAATAAGCCGGGTCTCCGGTGAACCGGCCTCCGTGCTGGGGGTAATACTGGTATTCCCGGCGCCAGAAATCAGGGGTATCTGTCATGTAGGAATAAGTCTCCACCGCCCTGGCCACCACCTTATCACGGCCGAAGAGAAAAGCCGCCGCGCCTGCAGCCGCCGAGTATTCCAGGGCATCGCCCGGAGCTCCCTGGGAGGTGTCAGCGCCGACAGCCAGCCCGTACTTGATGACTCCGGATTTGACAAGGTTCAGGGCCACAAACATCCCCTCGGTCCCGGCCTTGCAGGCAAACTCGAAGTCAGCCGTGTGCACTTCCGGAGTGGCTCCTAAAGCCTCAGCCAGCACGGTTCCGCTGGGCTTGACCGCGTAGGGATGGGATTCTGAACCGACGTACACGGCACCTATCTCTGCCGGATCGATACGAGCTCTTTTCAGGGCGCTCCTGGATGCCTCCACAGACATGGTGATCGTATCCTGGTCAGGAGAAGGGACCGATTTCTCCTCCAGCATCAATCCTTTTTTGTAGCTAGGGGCGTCTGCGCCCCAGACTTTAGCGATTTCTTCCACTTTTATCCTGTTTCGCGGAATGTATGCGCCGTAGCCAATAATACCTTCCATTTATAGCCTCCCTTGTTGTGTGTGAAAGAGTCTTACAGAAGACATGAATGAGTGTGA
>JAOUKO010000457.1 GCA_029882525.1 Candidatus Aminicenantota bacterium
TTCAGGCTTTCCCTCCCATCCCTTTCCTGGAAAAAGACCGTCCTTCTCTCAGCAGGAGCTGCTTTTTATGGCTTCACGTTCACTGTGGAGGCCGTTGAAGGTCAGACCGTGGTCTTGGCTTTTCCTGCAGCAGCCGCGGGTTTGCTGCTCTCTATTTTTCTTTATCTCCGAAGGAGAAAGCAGCGTGTTGAGAACTTTCTCCTCCTCTTTTTTGTGATTGCTTATTTTTTAAGTGTCGCCCTTTTTATCTATTGGGGTCTATCCCGGTCTGGGTTTCCTCAGTTCAGTGAGCTGGGCTGGATATAAGGGGATTCCCGGTGTCAGCGTTTGTCCACGATAAGAGAAAATGAATATGAAGGATTTTGACATCTCGATCATCCGCCCGGAAATGCGTGCCGCGGATTTTAAGCGGAGAGGACAGGGAATGCATCGAGCGAGATTAAAGAGCATCAAAAGAGGCCTGCGAACCTTACATACCCTGGAAACGATGGCCGTCAACATCTACAAATTCCAGATAGCCAGAAAGACGGACGATCTGAACCTCCAGCTCATTTCTGCCATGAGCAACGAGATGACACATCTTCAGGATTTTCAAGCCAAGCTCTTTGAGTATGGATTCAGACCAAGCAAGACGAGGCTCCTGTATTGGATGGTGGGTTTTGTTTTCGGGCTCTTGTCTCGAGTGATGGGCAGAAGAGCCATCCTGAGAACAGGGATCTGGGTAGAGACAAAGGCTGTCCATCATTATGAAGAGCTGCTCCGAGATATTGAATGGGATGTTGAGACGAGGGGAATCATCGAGAAGGACCAGGCTGATGAGCGGGGCCATATTAAACGGTGGCAGAACTTCCTTAAATAATTTTTTGGATTCAGGGCCCGACATAAGACACTGCGGAGACCTCGGCTGAATATTTCTCATGATCTTCTCTTTTCCCGTGAGGAGAATTCTGGGTGTTTTCCGGTGTTTTTAGCCTCTCTGCGGCTTTTTCGCCCGCCATGAGCAATCCTCAACTTCACTTGACATCTCTTCGAGCCGCACTTTATACTTCCTTTTGATGGTTGGATGGGTAAATCCACACAAAGAGATTCGCTCGGCCGACACAGCCAAAAAAGAAACTTTTATTCTTTGGGGTGGTTCCTGGGGAAAAGGCTTGTATCACCTGAACCTCTAATATAATATTTGGGATGGCAATTTCCGGAGGATGAGGAAGAGAAAAACAGAAAAATGAGCAAGTAGAGGCACACGTCGCTGCTGCGGGACGCTGATCCTCCTTGAGTGATAAGAGTATGAGGTGATAAGAATGTTCGAGTTATTATGGGAAGGAGGTGAAAGCCGAACTCCAGGATTTAAAGTCAATGTCCAAGTTAGTAGAAAGAGAAAAGAGAAAAATTCTCTGATTTTTCTAAAAAAGGAGAACAGTCCATGAAAAGGAGGTCTTTTTCACGAGTTCTCGTTCTTTTTTCAGTAATCGTATTATGTCATCTCTATTTACCGGCCAAACACCAAGAAGGTCCGGAGATGTCTTCCGCAATCATCCATACTCCTCTCATTACTTTCACTAGAGGAGAAACGCTTAGAATAGAAGCGTCCATCTCTGAAGAGATCGAGTGGATGAGGATCTTCTTCCGCTATGAAGGCTTGCCGCAGTTTCAGGTCAGAAACATGGATAAAGAAGGGAATAAGACCTACATCTATTCCTTTGACACTTCTCAGTTGACTTCCCTTGAATTTGAGTACTATCTGGCAGCCAAATTAGCTGATAAAGAAATTTATTTCCCCGCTAATGCCCCAGCTGAGAAAATTAAAGTGTCAGGCGAGAGCAGGGAGCCTTTGCCCGAAATTCCTCCTGACCTGCCATCTCCAGAAGACGAAGAAAAAAAATTCAAGTTGCCCCTAGGTGTGGATGGAAGCATTCAAGCCAAACTGGCCGAGAAAGAAGCTATTGAAGGAGAGAAAAACATCACGGCGAACGGGAATATCCGAGTTTTTCATTCGGTTCAGGGGAATTTAAACGTGGACCTCGATTCCAACTTCAATTACACCAACACCGCTTTTGAAGGAGAAAAAAATCTTGACCTGTCCAATATGATGGTATCGATTTCCAGGAATAATCATGCT
>JAOUKO010000458.1 GCA_029882525.1 Candidatus Aminicenantota bacterium
TGTCATCCGGGAATCAAAGCGTTTGAAAAAATCCTTATCCTGGGAATCGTACTCATAGGTGCCTCTCTTGACTTTAGAAATATTGGCTCTCAGGGTTTAAAAATGCTAGCTGTCATCTTGACTACGATGTTTGTAAGCTTCTTCGTTATATATTTTCTCGGCAAGGCGTTCAAGCTTCCACCCTCACTCGCATTACTCCTATCCGTAGGCACGACTATCTGCGGTGGCTCAGCCATAGCCGTAACAGCACCCCTTATCAAAGCCAAAGAAGAGGAGACCTCTTACGCAATCGGCACCATTGCCCTCTGGGGACTCATCGCCATCCTGTTTTATCCCAAAATAGCCCAAGTCATTGGCGTGACAGATATCAATTTCGGCGTTTTTGCAGGCACGGCCATCCACTCCACTCCGCAAGTCGTAGGAGCGGGCTTCATCTTCTCAGACCTTGCCGGCAAAACCGCTACAGCCGTCAAACTCGTCCGAAATTGCTTTATGGCACCTCTGGCCTTTTTAATTGCCATCTATTACACAAAAAACATCCTGTCAGGCCATAAGAAGGAAGGAAGCCAGGTGAATGTCGCCAAAGCCTTTCCCTGGTTCCTGTTTGGCTATTTCGTTATGGCTGGACTGAATACCAAAGGTTATTTATCCGAATCCGGAATCCGCGCCTTTAACACATCAGGCAAGTTTCTCATCCTGCTGGGGCTGGCAGGAATCGGTTTAAATACAGTCTTCACATCCTTCAGAAAAGTAGGATTAAAGCCTTTGATCGTAGGATTGATCGGTTCACTTGTCGTCGCAGGATGCAGTATTGCAATGATCATCCTAATCCTCTGAATATCAATTCCACTATTCTTTATTCATATCGAATAGTATAAAATAAGCTGGCCTTTTTCTGGCTGCTGCTCAAATGTACTGAAAGGAAAGGGATAGAGATGAACAATAAAATAGACGCCATCCGAAAATTGATGGAAGACAACGGAGTGGAGGCTTACCTCGTGCCGAGCTCCGACCCTCATCAGAGCGAATACGTTCCTGAATTCTGGCAGAGGAGAAAATTCATCAGCGGCTTTACAGGCTCTGCGGGGGATGTGGTCATCATCCAGAAAAAAGCCGGCCTCTGGACGGACTCCCGTTATTTTCTCCAGGCAGAACAGGAACTGGATGGAAAAGTTTTCACTCTCTTCAAGATGGGCCTGCCCAGTGTCCCCAACTTCGATGACTGGCTCCTCAGGGAGCTTAGGAAAGGAGAATCCCTCGGTCTCGATCCCCAGGTGATCTCGCGCAAGAATTATTCGGCCTTAAAGAAAAAGCTGGAAGATAGAGGAATCGCTCTGAAAACCATCGAAAAAAATCTGGTGGATGAATTATGGGAAGGAAGACCAGAGCCTCCCAAGGGAAAAGTCGAAGTCCACGGGGAAAAGTATTCTGGCGAGGAGACGGTGAGCAAGCTGAAGAGATTGCGCGCCAAAATGGCTGAGCAAGCGGTTGATGCCCATGTGGTGGCTATGCTGGATTCCATCGCCTGGCTCTTCAACATCCGCGGCTCTGACGTCAAGTACAACCCGGTGACCATATCCTATGCCATAGTGACCAAAGAGAAAGCGCTCCTCTTTATGGACCAGGAGAAAGTAACCGACACCGCCAAAAAGGCATGGAATGGGGTTGTCGAGGTTCGGGACTATGACGACTTCAGCTCAGGGCTTCAAGTCCTGGCCAAAAAAAAGGCTAAAGTCTGGCTTGATGAGGGCAGCGTGAGCCAGTGGATCGTGAGCCGCCTCGAGCGAGGCGCCGGGTTCCTGTTCAAGCCCAGCCCAATCAAGATGTTCAAAGCCGTTAAAAACAAGACGGAAATATCCGGGTTCAGAGCCGCTCATATCCGCGACGGTGTGGCCATGGTCAAATTCCTCTGCTGGCTGGAGAAGAATGTGGGCCAAACCAAGGTGACAGAGGTCTCAGCCGCAGAGAAAGCGGCTGAATTCAGAGCCAGGGATAAAATGTTCCGGGGCATGAGCTTTGAGACGATTTCTTCTTGCGGTGCTCACGGCGCTGTCGTCCATTATGCGCCGAGTCCTGAGACCGATGTCCCGCTCGAACCTGAGGGCATCTATCTGATCG
>JAOUKO010000459.1 GCA_029882525.1 Candidatus Aminicenantota bacterium
GAGCAGGCATCGTTCCCAGATCAGATCCTCATCGATTCCCTTTTCGGTCAGTTTTTTGACTTTTCCTCTGAGATTTTCCGCCAGGGAGCCCGGTGTTTCCCGGTTGATCTTCTCCGAGGTGGGGACGATTCCCCAGGCCAGCGCGCCTCCCTCCTCCAGGAATTTCTTCATCCGGTCAGGATAATAGCCGACCGTATCCCCGTACTCGTAGGCATCGAAGCTGATGATATCCACGCCGGCATCGATCAGGATCGGCCACTCCGTGTTGCCGCAGCAGTGGGTTCCGGCCAGGACGCCCTCGGCGTGAACCGCTTCTATCACTTCGTTTATGTTGCTGACCACATCCTCCCTCTGGACGCTGACATAGGTCGAGGAGCCAAAGGCTGAGAGGATGGGCTCGTCGACAAAGCAGACCTGGTTGAGCCCGAGCGGCTTGAATCTACCGAGCAGCCAGCGGGCCTTCATTGTGATTCCTTTGACCACAACGTCCCGGAACACGTCGTTGTAATAGATGGACCTTTTGTTCTCGTCCACGATGGCCAGGCCGAAGGTCACCGGTCCTGTGACCTGGTTTTTGAAGAATTTGACCGGGGAGAGGTCCTTTTCGGCCAGCCTCTTCTCCATCTCGGAGATGCCGCGGCTGAAATCCGGCGATATCCTGAAGTGCTCCAGGTTTTCAGACATGAAGTTTTCGTAGAATTTCTCCAGCTCGCTGGTCGGGTCGCCGCTCGTGTCGAAATACATCCGCTGTTTGGCTTCATCCAGGACAACGCGCGGCATTCCCTCGCTGAACTGGATCTCCATCTGCTCCCGGAAGTCGGCCTTGGAGAGCTGGGGCCAGAGGGGCATCTCCGGGATAGTCTTGAGGATGACCTCGCAGGCAGCTGATGCCTCCTGGTGGGGAAAACTTCCTATCCCGGTGGCCATACATTCTGGATGAAAAGCCATGACCGACTCCTTGATTAAAATGAGGTTCACTATATTACCATTTTGGCCGGGAGTTTAAAACTGGGAAGGGAAAAGAGGAGAAAAAGGGGCCTGGCCCCTTTTTATACGGGAAAGACCAATTCTTGCTCTCTGTTGATGAAATCGACATTCCTTTTCATTTTTATGCTTATGAGTATTACACTCTAAAGTATATTTATTGCTATTTAAGAATCTATCCCCGATTCAAAAAATTCGTTCGGGGTAATAATCTGAATGCCGCGAAAGGTTTTGAGATCCAGGAGATGATTATCACCGCTCAGGATGTAATCTGCTTTACCCTCCTTTGCCAGCTCCAGAAATTTATTGTCTGACGGGTCCTGGGCAATGACATGGAGGCGGTTTTTGACCCTGACCGGAATAATATACGGCAGGAGCTCTTGCTCGATAATCCCCCTGATCTCTCTTCTTGTGAGCTTGAATTTTGGATAGGCAAGTGCTCTTGCATATTCCTTCAAAATTGCCGGCGACATGAGCACAGAGACGGCTCCTTTCTGCCATAAAGAGACAAGCCGGCTCGTCTGACCACGAAATAGAACAGCTGAGATGAAAACATTGGTGTCGATAACGATTTTCGGAACTTGCTTGAAGTTCACTCTTTTCTGGCCCAGGCGACGGCATCCTCGATATCAAGAGAGGTAAGGCCGAGCGCGGCGATCTTATCCCGGACCTTTTCCAGAAGAATTTCATTTTTAGGTGTCATCTTGACGGGCTCAAGAATGATTTTCCCCTTGGAGACCTTGACGTCAAAATACTCATAGTCTTCAAACTGCTCCATCACCTTTTTAGGTAGGGTTATTTGGTTCTTATAGGTTCTTTTACAGAGCATAACATTAACCTCGATCATACATAAGATAGAATGAATAAATGAAAATGTCAAGTAATGAAGTAATTTTACATTTCCACCCAAAAAAGAGACTTATCCCTTTTTCTTTAAGAGGAAATTGGAGGGGGAGGCTTCTAGAAGGAAAAAACGGCGGGAATTATTGGGTGAGGTTTTGAGAGATGCGGATGAATTCTGATTTGAGGGTATCCAGCAGTTCAATCAGCGGTTGCTGATTCAGGTCTGTGGTCTGGATGATCTCATGATAGGAGATGGTTCCCAGGATTTTCTCTGAGGGGAACTGCC
>JAOUKO010000008.1 GCA_029882525.1 Candidatus Aminicenantota bacterium
TATAACCTTATTGACTGCGTTACCATTAGTTCAGATGTTTACCTTATCACAAAAATAGAGATGCATACCTTCATGATTTGATTTTTCTCTGTTTTCCTTGTATATTTTTTCTGGAATCCAGCAATCGGAGAAAACAGGAAAATGAGAAAAAAAACATTATTTCATTCTCTTTTATTCATCCTTTGCATCTCCCTCCTCTGGTCCCAGGGGACGAGAAAACCGATTGTCGCCGGGATATTCTATGACCAGGATGGAGACAGGCTGTCCAAACAAATCGATGAATTCCTCCGGAACGTCAGGACAGAGGATTTGCCTGCCGATAAAATCCTGGCTCTCATCGCACCCCATGCCGGCTACCCCTATTCCGGCCAGGTGGCCGCTCATGCCTACCGTCTTGTTCAAGGCAAGGATTACGAGACAGTGGTCATCATCGGCCCGTCCCATCGATACGGATTCAGAGGCTGTTCCATCTATCTCAAGGGAGCCTACGAAACCCCCCTGGGAACGGTTGAGGTCGATGAGGCCCTCGCCTCCGAGATCTCCGAGGCCTCCGGGTTTGAATATGAGCCAAATGCCCACACGGGGGAACATTCCCTCGAAGTCCAGGTCCCCTTTATCCAGAAAACATTGCCCAAGGTGAAAATCGTCCCCATAGTCATGGGCTTCCAATCCAAAGAAACCATTATAACCCTCGCTGATGCCTTGACCAAGGCGCTGGCCGGAAAGAAAGCTCTGGTCGTGGCTTCCACCGACCTGTCCCATTTCTTTCCTAAAAGCAAAGCCAATCAGGTTGATTCCGAGACGATCTCCTGTATCGAATCCTTTAAAACTGATGAGCTAATGCGAAAAATAGCAAGGGGCGAGAACATCATGTGCGGGGCAGGGCCTGTGGTCGCTGTCCTGCTCTACGCTCACAGCCAGGGCGAGGCAAAAGCCAGGGTTCTCCGCTATGCTGATTCTTCCCAAGCCGGAGGCCCAGAGAACCAGGTTGTGGGCTATTTAGCCGCGGCCGTCTTCTCCCAGGGCTCGCCGCCTGAATTCAACCTGTCCGCGGAGGAGAAAGAGGAACTCCTCAAGTTGGCCAGTTCAGCCATCGATGAGTTCATCCGGCATAAAAAGGTCATCAGCTACACAACCCAGGACCCGGCGTTGTTATCCAAAAAAGGCGCCTTCGTGACCCTCAATAAAAGAGGGTATCTTCGAGGCTGCATCGGCTTCACAGAGCCAGTTTTTCCTCTTTACGAAACAGTCATCCGCGCTTCCATTTTAGCTGCCTGCCGGGACAATAGGTTCAACCCTGTCACTGCGGATGAGCTCAAGGATTTGGAGATCGAAATCTCTGTCCTGACCCTTCCCAGAAGGATACACGATCCTCAGGTCATCGAGGTCGGAAAGCACGGCCTCATCATCTCTCAGGAGGATAAAAAGGGCCTCCTCCTTCCTCAGGTCCCGGTTGAAAACAACTGGTCAAAGGAAGAATTTCTCCAGCAGGCATGTCTTAAAGCCGGCCTTCCAAGGACCGCCTGGAAATCAGGAGCGGAGATTTACATCTTTGAAGCGATCATCTTCCACTGATCTCTTTTATATCGAGTTGACAAATGCCTCTTTATGAATACAAATGCCGTCAATGTGCTTCTGTCTTTGAATTCCTGCAGAAGTTCAGCGACCCTCCCTTAAAGGAATGCCCAAAATGCGGGGGGCCCCTGAAAAAAGTCCTCTCTCCTCCAACCCTCCAGTTCAAAGGCAGCGGCTTCTACATCACGGATTACTCCCGAAAGAAAGAACCAGAAAAAGAGGCCCAGTCCGAAACAAAACCGGGGGGAGAAAAAAAAGAGGCCTCCAAGAGCAAAAAAGATCCCTCCCGTCCGGATTAGTGACCTCGGCCGCAAAATCCCTTATTCCAATTTCCTCTTAATCCTCCGCATCTTCTCAATTCCTATAGACCATAATCACTAAATAGTCATTGGAACTTCGGCTTCTTCCTTCTTTGACAAGATATCTGATAGAGAATAAAATTGAGTGGATGAAAATTGTCGTCCGCGCCCCGAACTGGATAGGCGATTCCGTACTCGCCTTGCCTGCTGTCCGCAGCCTAAGCAAAAACTTCCCGGAGGCTCAAATCTGGATAGCGGCGAAGCACTGGGTCAAGGATCTCTTCCAATCCCACGATTTCATAAAGGGAATCATCCCTCTTCCCGCAGCCAACGACTTCAAGAGCATGAGAAAATCAGCCAAGATCATGAAGGCCTTCCATTTTGACACAGGGGTTCTGCTGGCCAACTCCTTTGGCTCAGCCCTCCTCCTTTACCTGGCTAAAATCCCACACAGATGGGGTTATTCAAGTGATGGACGCGGCTTTCTTCTGACCAGAAAAGTCTCTCTGAAGAGGAGTAAAAATTCCTCGCACCAGGCGGACTACTACATGGCCCTCATCTCTGAACTGGGGCTGAAAATCCATTCCCCAAAACTCTTCCTCCCCTTAAATCGAGAGGAAAAGGAAGAGGCCAGGAAGTTGCTCTTCTCCCATGGTATAGAACTCAAACGGCCCCTCGTTATTCTCAATCCAGGCGCTTCTTACGGTCCGGCAAAAAGATGGCCCGCTAAAAATTACGCGGAACTCGGACGGCTCCTACAGGATAGAAACAAGGCAAGCATCCTCATAACCGGCTCTGCAGACGAAGATGAACTCGCCCATTCGATCGCTTCTCTCATGACCACCATGCCTCTTGTCCTGACCGGGCAGACAGACCTCCGCACGCTTGCAGGCCTTATCAGCCAGTCGACGCTATTCGTTACCAACGACTCCGGGCCGATGCACCTGGCCAATGCACTGGGCGTTCCGGTCATCGCCATCTTCGGCCCCACAGACCCCAGTACCACAGGCCCCTTCCAGGACCCGGCAGTCGTCATCAAGAAAGACACGGTCTGTTGGCCTTGCAGTTACAGAGACTGTCCGTTCGACCACAGATGCATGACGGCCATTGCTCCTGAGGAAATTTTCGCCATCTGCCAGCGATTTGTATCATGAAAAAAAAAGCCGTCTTTCTCGACAGGGATGGAACCATCAACAAAGATGTGGGCTATCCCAATTCTTACAGCGCTATCGATATCTTTCCTTACAGCTTCGAAGCGGTGCGAAAGCTGAACCAGTCCGGGCTCCTGGTGGTGATCATCACCAATCAATCCGGAATCGGAAGGGGGCTGATCATCGAGGAAAACCTTGAGGAGATTCACCAAAAAATGAGAGAAGCTTTTTCCCGGCATGACGCCCGTTTCGACGGCATCTACTACTGCCCTCACTATCTCTTCTCCCCCTCCCCGGAATACAGAAAAAACTGCCAGTGCCGCAAACCCCTTCCCGGGATGGCTTTCAAAGCCGCAGAAGAACTCCATGTCGACCTGAAAAATTCCTATATGGTAGGGGATAAGGTAGAGGACATCCTCTTCGGCGTGAACATCGGAGCCAAGCCCATACTCTGCCTTACAGGTTTTGGCAGAGAATCGCTTCCCAAGCTCAAGGAGAAGGGAGTCAAACCCGCTTTTGTGGCCAAAACCCTGCTGGAGGCTGTAAGCTGGATCCTGAGAGAGGAGAAAAAATAAATCCAGACGGCATGTAATACAAGAAGGAAAAGACACGGCGATGATCAGATTCAACGATATCCTGGAAAAGGTTTCCAGCTCCTACAGTGAGAAGGATATCACCCTTCTGAAGAAAGCTTACGTTTTCGCCGCCCAGGCTCATAAAGGTCAAACCAGACGTTCCGGAGAGCCCTATTTGAGCCATTCCCTGGAAGTGGCCAACATGCTGGCAGACCTGAAGCTGGATAAGACGACCCTGGCCGCCGGGCTTCTTCATGATGTTCTGGAAGACACAGACACGACTTCCGTCGAGTTCACTAAAGCCTTCGGAGAGGAGATAGCTCATCTTGTCGAGGGGGTAACAAAAATAAGCCGGGTCCAGGAGTCTTCACCCGAAGCCAGACAGGCTGAGAGCATCAGAAAGATCATCCTTGCCATGACCGATGACTTAAGGGTGATCTTTATCAAACTGACTGACAGGATCCATAATCTCAAAACTCTCAAGTTTCTCCCCCAGGACAAGCAAAAACAGATCGCCCAGGAAACTCTGGAAATTTACGCTCCCATAGCCAACCGGCTGGGCATGGGACGGATCAAAGCTGAGCTGGAAGACCTCTCCTTCCGCTTCGTTAATCCCGAGGATTATTTCAAGGTGGCCTCTCTGGTCGAGCCGAAAAGAAAAAAGGCAGAAAAAGACTTGAAGAAGTTAAAAGCCTCTCTTGAAAAGTTAATGGAAGAAAACAATATCCCGGCGGAAATCACCATCCGGATCAAAAGGCTTTATAGCATCGACAACAAGATGAAAAAACGTAAAATCGACTTCGACCAAGTCTTTGATTTCATGGCCTTGAGGCTGATCACTGACTCCGTCAAAAACTGCTATTCGGCACTGGGCATCATCCATCAGACCTGGCCTCATATCCCCAATCGGGTCAGAGACCTTATCGCCATGCCCAAGCCCAACCTTTATCAATCTCTCCACACAACGATCATCACCGAAAAAAACCAAACTGTGGAAATCCAGATCCGCACGCGCGATATGCATGACCTGGCCGAAAACGGAATCTCCGCTCACTGGAAGTACAAGGAAAAGGACCCGACCAACATCATGAAGGAAGACAGGAGGCTGCGCTGGCTGAGGGAGATGGTGGAGCTCTACAAAGAACAGAAAAGTCCCCGGGAATTCTTAACGAGCCTGAAAACCGACCTCCTCCCGGAAGAAACCTACGCCTTCACGCCAAAGGGAAAGGTTATCGCTCTTCCCCTCGGCGTCTCTGCTCTGGACTTTGCCTTCAAGGTCCATACCGAGATCGGGCTCCACTGCGCAGCGGTCAAAATCAACGGCAAGGCGGCGCCCCTGAAGACCATCCTGAAGACAGGAGACAGGGTGGAAGTGGTTACTTCCCCGGAGCAAAATCCCACCAGAGACTGGTTGAATATCGTCTTTACCTCCGGTGCCAGGCACAGCATAAAGCGCTGGTTGAACCTTCAGACACGGAAAAAAAACATCTCCCTCGGAAATAAATTATGGGAAAAGGAAATCAAAAAATACAAGTTCCCGGCAGCTTGGCTGAAAGAGGAAAACATACTGAAAAGCCTTCCTTCTGCCACGTTCTCAAGGATTAACAAGATGGACGATTTCTATGCCCTGATCGGCTTCGGGAAGATCATCCTGAACGATAGGTTCATGGAAAAACTCTTTCCCAGTGGGAAAGTCATCGAGAAAAAAGAGACTTTGCTCAAAAAAGTCGTGACCAAGGTGAGGAGAAAACCAAAGCCTGTCATCCAGGTCAAAGGAGTCCATCTGGCCAAATGCTGTTTCCCCATCAAAGGAGAAGCCATCATCGGATACATCACGGCTGGCAAAGGAATTACCGTCCACTCCTTGCGGTGTCCTTGGGTGGTAAAGGAAAAGCTTGATGATGAACGTATGGTTGAAGTCTCGTGGGAAGATACTCCCGCAACAACTTACAAAGGGAAACTGCTGATAATGGGAGAAGACTCACCGGGCGTGTTGGCCAAAATCGCCACTGCCATCGCTCAGCTGGGAGGGAACATCACTAAGGCAGATGTGGCCACTTTCGCCGGCAAGAAGGCCAGCTTCAGGCTTACCATATTCGTCCTGGATATAAAACAATTCGAAGCAATCATTAAGAAGCTTTCAGGGATTAAAGAGATCTCTTCGGTGGAACGGGTCTGATGGGAGCTAAATGGCTTTAACCACTTTTCCGGAACGAAGACACCGCGTACAAACCCAGATCCTTTTTGCTCCTGTTTTTGTTTGAGCCTTTATCTGTTGCAAGTTCGGCCTCCATTTCTTCTTGGAGGCTTTATGGGAATGACTGAGGGTTTGACCAAAAACAGGCCCTTTTCCACAAATTTCGCATACTTTAGGCATTTTCCTGCTCTTTTGAAAAGAATCTTTATACCATATTCGCAAGAAAATTCCAACTGATTTATGGGGAAGGCAATCATCCTTATTTCCGTTTTTGGGGAAACAGCTGACCTGATTGAGAAGTGTGGCGACAGTTCCTCTCCATCCTTGCCAAGACCCTCCCACCCCCCACCATGGGCTCCGGATGGAGAGGAACCGTCGCTATTACAGATTACACCTTCATTATTAACTGTCGCCGAAATGGATATATTCCATGGGGATAAAGTCTTTCCTCCTCTTGATTAAAAAGGTGTTTGGATTAGGCTCTTTCCTGCCCAGCTTTAAAATTATTATACATTCCCTTGGACAGTTGTCTCTTTTTTATGACATATACAATCCTTTTCTTCCCTGAAAGCAGCCTGTTCATGTTGGTACGAAATTTGCATAATTTTTATTCTCCTTATAAAATATATATAGAGAAACATTTCTAGAGATGAAGTAGAAGTTGATATACAAAAAAATAAAACTTTACGCTCTCATATTAATAGCTTTCACCTTCATCCTGTCCGGCTGCAGTCGAAGCTATAAATCCAGCCAGATCAAATTCGGAATCTTCGCCGCCCAAAATGACCTTTGGGAAGAGGCCATTTTTCGCTGGAAAAAAGCGGTCCAGTTGAACCCCGAATCCGCGGCCGCTCACAACAACCTAGCCGTTGCCTACGAGAAAAAGGGCCTGTTGGACGAGGCAGAAAAAGAATACGAAACGGCCTTGAAGCTTAATCCCAAAAACAGCTACATCAAAGCCAATTTTGAAAACTTCAAGAAAAACCTTGTATCACAGGATGAAGATGAGAAGAAAGAGAAAAAAGATGAAAAGAAGTAAACTCCTTCTCCTTCTTCCTCTATTCTTCCTCGTCTGCTGCTCGACCACTAGCTACTGGAGAGTCAGAGTAGAAGTCCCGGCTAAGATAGTCCTCGACCTGAATCAATACAGCAACATCGTCGTCACTGATTTTCTCGTCCAAAAAGAACCTAATGAATTCAACCTGAACCAAGAGATTGTCAAATATTTTGCGGAGGGACTGGAGCAACAGTTTAAAGGAAAGGTCTCGTCCAAGAAAGTCTCTTTGGAGAAGGAAGAGCTATTTCAAGACAGGGATTTCTGGAAGAGTCTCTTCCCAGACCAGGAGGGAACGGTCATTCTGACAGGAAACGCGAGCTACACCCAAGAAATCCGGAAGGCCATTTTGGAAACAAGAAAAAAAAGGGACGAAGACTTTTATCCCCGCAGTCAAGCCATAGAAGAACGGAGGTTTTACACGCTTGACCTTAGCCTTTACTTGATCGATACCACAACAGGAGAAGCTTTGTACACAAGAGCCTTCAAAGAAACCCAGGGTTACAATAATCCGAACCAAACCGCTCCCTTTGCCTTCTTCGACTTGGTCGAAAGAGTGAAGGTGAAGCTCTTCCAAAGTCTCCTGGGTGGAGCAAGAATCCAGGAAAGATATCTTATTGTAGATTAAAAGGGAGAACACGCATGAGAAATCACATAAAACCCTTTTTCTTTCTTTTGGCCGTCATCCTGCTCGCAACGCAGGCTTTTGCCCAATATTATTCCATCCCCTTTTACGGAAAAAATAAAGTCCAGTATACGAATTTCAAATGGAACACCTACAAAACCGATCACTTCAACATCTACTATTATGTGGAGAATCCACAGCTCCTGAAGTATCTGGCTGAGATGGCGGAGAGTTCTTACCAAAGAATAAGCTCGGATGTCAAACATTCGCTTTCGGCAGAAGTCCCCCTCATTTACTATAAAACCTACACAGACTTTGAGCAGACAAACCTTCTTCCGGCCTCGGAAGGCATTCTGGGAGTCTCAGAGCCCATCCTCTACCGGGTCATTATCTACGGAGACATGACCCTTGATCAGATTCAGGACCTGATCGAACATGAACTTTCCCATATCTTTCAGTTCGATCTTCTTTTCGGAAGTCCTGGCGGAGGGGCGTTTGCCATCAGCTATCCCCCGGGCTGGATTATGGAAGGCTGGTGTGAGTACAACACCCACAACTGGGACCCCTGGTCCCTTTTGATCGTCCGCGATGCAGCCCTCAACGACCGCATCCCGGAGCTTACCGAAGGAGGAGGCCTCTTCTCCCGCTATCCACTCCCCCGTGTTCCGGATTATGACTTCGGACACGCCATGTACGAGTTCATCGAGGAAAGATTCGGGAAGAACGGGATCAGGGAATTCTGGCAATCTATGAAGCGTTCCCCTCTTATCGGGAGGAGAAATCCTCTCAAAAAAGCCTTTGACATGACGAACAAGGAGTTTAACCACGAGTTCAAAAAATATCTGCGGACGCGCTTCAAGGATTATCTTCTCAGGGAAAGTCCCGAGGACTACAGCATGCCGCTCGGCCCTGAATTCCCCCTGAATCAGTTTTACTTTGCCTTCGCCAATGCGGTCTCCCCATCGGGCGATATCGTCGCCGTTCTTGCCTATAACTTTAAATCCGGCGAGTTCGATGTTATTCTCATCTCCACCAAAGACGGCAATGTCATAAAAAACATAACCAAAGGGTACACGCTCAAGTACGAATACATCCGGTTCAACGTTGACCCTTCCATGGGAAACGACATCTCCTGGTCGCCCGACGGGGACAAGGTCGCTTTTTTCGGACGATCTAGAGAGAAATATGCTCTTTTTATTGTCGACCCGGTTACCGAAGAGACGCTTAAAAAAATCTACATCCCCTATGACAGGCCTTCATCTCCTAGCTTTTATCCTGATTCTGACGAGCTGCTCTTCACTGCCTTTGACAACGGCATTCACGACATTTACAAGGTCAACCTGGAAACCGAAAAATTCCTGAACCTGACCGATGACGACATCTTCGAAAAAGCACCCTCCATCTCGCCGGACGGCAAGCACGTAGTCTACACCATCCGGCTTGATGCCTATGACAAGCTTTTCCTTTCTTCCCTCAACAACCTGAAGGAAAAAACACAGCTGACTTTCGGTAAAGGGGATACCATCGTTCCTCATTTTTCTCCTGATTCTAAAGAAGTCTATTTTTCCGGAGACATAAGAGGGGCCTATAACATCTATTCCCTGAACCTCGAAACAGGGGAACAGAAGCGCTACACGGACGTCAGGACAGGAAACTTCTTTCCCGTCCCTCTGCCCAACGAACCCCAAAAAATCGTCTTCTGCTCATTCAACAAAGGAGCTCTCCAGCTCTTCATGAGTGAGTTTGAGGGAGAGGTGGAAAAAACCGTTGCCTTCGACGAAAAAGCCCCAGAAGAAGAGTTTGAAAAATTCGAGCCTTTAGTCTCGCTAGAGATCAACGAAGAAAAAATAAAGTCCCATAAAGGCCTGGGAAAATTGTATCTCACAGGACGTCCCCCCATCGATACCTACATCGCCTCAGATGGGTCCATCTTCGGGGGGTCCGCTTTAAGCTTCTCAGATATCCTCGGAGATTATACTCTCTATGCGATGGCTTATCAGGTCCGGACCTTCCGTTCCTACCTGTTTTCTTATATCAACCAGAAAAAAAGATTCCAGTTCTCGACCAGCGCCTTCCAGTTCACCTATTTTTTCTACCTCTATTCCTACTATGATACGGGCTACTACGACATGTACAGCTATCGCGACGCCGTAGCCACGCAAAAAATCACCGGGGTAAACTTCAACGGTTATTATCCTTTCAACCGCTTCTATCGGCTGGAAACTTCCGTTGGCTATTACAATTATGAAATGGACTACGCAATACCCGTCGGAACGCAATATCCTGGATTCTTAAACGGAAACATCGTCTCCGCCGATCTCGCTCTGGTGGGAGAAACCACCCGCTTCAAATACCCCTTCGGACCCTTAGCCGGCAACACCTTCAGGGTCTCCCTTTCACAGGCCCTGCCCATCTCCAACAGTTTCATCCAGAACACAACCGCCCAGAGTGACTTTCGTCAGTACCTCAATCTCGGCTCAGACTTTGTTCTGGCCTTCCGCTTTAAAGGCTTTGCCAGCAGGGGAAAGAACCCCTATATTTTCTATTGGGGTGGAAACAATCAGGTCCGTTCTGTCCAATACTACACGGTTGTCGGCAACGAGGGATGGTACGCGAACCTTGAGTTCAGGTTCCCCATCATCAACGCCGCTTCTACTATCATCGGCCAGATAGGGCCGGTGAGGGGAACCTTGTTTTTCGATATAACGCGCTCAAAAGTCAAAGGTTTTCCAGCTCAGGTTGTACTTTACGAATATGATGAATTCGGATATCCTGTAGGCTGGCGATTGAATGACGCCATCGGCTCCTACGGATACGGCTTTCAGTTCTTCTTCCTTGGCCTTCCCATGCATCTCGAATTCGCCAAGCTGATCGAAATCCCGGATTTTTCACAGCCTTTCAGTATGCACCCTTACGGGAAATTCAGGGTGAATTTCTGGATTGGCTACGATTTTTAAATAAATTTAAAATTTTCTTGAATTCCCTCCACAACAGTGCTAACATACCTTCGCCTTTTCCACCCTTAGTCAGGAAAGAAGCAAGGGTTTTCCACATGTGTGGAAAAATCTGTGAAAATCTGAAGTGCCAAAATGGAACCTGAAGATAAAAATAATCCTTGGTTCCAAATCATGGAGACCATTCAAAAGAACGTCGATAAGAACAGCTTCGAAACCTGGTTTGAGCCGACCTCCTACATAGGCAAAGAGGCGAATTCACTCTACATCAAGGTCCCTAATTCTTACTTCAAAGACTGGCTGTCTTTCCACTACTCGAGCCTCATCAGTAGGTGTTCCCAAGAAGCCCTCGGTCAATCGTTTGATATCAAATACATCTTTGACGATGACATTCCTTCCTTCAAACGCCGCTCGCCTCACGAGAGAAAAACAAAAAGCGGTCCTCTTCTCAATCCCAACCTGAACCCGAATTACACCTTTCAGAATTTTGTTGTCGGCTCCTGCAACCAGTTCGCTCATGCAGCAGCCACAGCGGTAACACAAGATCCGGCAAAATCATACAATCCTCTCTACATATACGGCGGCGCCGGTCTGGGCAAAACTCATTTAATGAACGCCATAGGACACCTCACTCTCCAAAATAACCGCCGCTTGAAAATCCTGTACATCACCACGGAAAAATTCATGAACGATCTTATCAATCACCTTCAGTACGGGAAGATACTCGATTTCCGGCAGAAATACAGGAGTGTCGACGTTCTTTTAATGGATGACATACACTACCTATCCGGGAGAGAACGGACAAAAGAAGAGTTCTTCCATACTTTCAATCATCTCTATGACAGTCAGAAGCAAATCGTTATCTCCAGCGACTGTCCTCCTAAAGAAATTCCTAACCTCGAAGAGAGGTTTCGATCTCGTTTCGAATGGGGGCTGATTGCCGATTTAAAGCCTCCGGATATCGAAACCCGTATCGCCATCCTCAGGAAGAAATCAGAATTTGAGGGAGTGGATCTCCCAGAAAGCGTAGCCCTTTTTATCGCCGATAAGGTTCATTCCAACATCAGGGTCTTGGAAGGATATCTGCGCCGTGTTATTGCCTATGCCTCTCTTAAAGGCGAGAAGATAGATTTAGACCTGGCTAAAGAGGCTCTGAAAAGCCTTTTGGATTCGGCCTCGAGCATAGTCACTGTGGAAAAAATCCAAAAGATTATCTGTCATAAATTTAAGATCAAACTGGCTCAGCTCAAATCAAAGAATAACTCACCAAAGATCGCTTTTCCTCGACAGATTGCCATGTATCTTTCTAAAAATTTGACCAAAACCTCTCTCCCTGAAATCGGCAAAAAATTCGGTGGAAAACACCACACTACCGTCATCCACAGCGTCAGGAAAATAGAAAAATTGCACAACGAAAATCCAGAATTCAACAGAGAATTGAACAGTCTGATTAATTCTATCCAGTAAGTAAATCAGCTGGTTATGGAGTATATTCACTTTTCATTTGCTTTTATTATATTTATTATTTAATCTAATCCTTATTAATATAATTATAAATAATAAAGAAAATAAAAGGTGGAAAAATGAAATTCTCGATTAAAAAAGAAGATATATCTGACGAGCTTCAACTTCTTCAAGGAATTGTGGAAAAAAGAAACACAATGCCGATCCTTGCCAATATTCTGGTCACAGTTAAGGACAAAGAGATTGAGATAATCGGGACTGATCTGGAAGTGGGGTTAAAGACTCATTTTCCGGCCAGGATTGATGAGCAGGGAGCCGTGACCATATCCGGGAAAAAAGTTTTTGAAGTCGTCAAATCACTTCCGGAGGGAAAAGAGGTGACTTTCCAGGAAAGCGGTGATTTGACCATGCAGATTAACTCCGGAGAGAGCGAGTTCAAGGTGCTCTGTTTGCCGAAGGAAGATTATCCACAGGTTCCCGAGCCTAAGTTTCAGAAGAATATAATTCTTCCCTTGGGAAAATTACAGGAGATGATTGACAGGGTGTATTTCGCTATAACTCAGGAACAGAGATACTATCTCAGCGGAGCGCTTTTGATACTGAAGAATAAATTCATGGAGTTAGTCAGCACGGATGGACATAGGCTCGCCTACACCTCCCATTCTATTAAAGACCTGAAGGTGGATGAACAGGTTCGAGTGATAGTCGCCAAGAAGACGTTGAGCGAATTGAGAAAGTTTGAGAATGAGTCAATAGAATTTGATTGGGACGAGAGCAACCTATTCTTTAAAGTCGATAACAGGACATTGATATCCAGGATCATAGAAGGGAAATTTCCGGATTTTGAAGCAGTCATACCTAAAGACAACCCAAACGCAATGACTGTATCAAGGGAAGAGCTGTCAGAGGCGGTCAGAAGGGTTTCGCTGTTCTCAACGGAAAGGTCCAAAGGCATAAAGTTTTTCATCGGAAAAAACGAAACGACGCTCTTCTCCTCTAATCCAGAAATGGGAGAAGCGAAAGATAAGGTAAGCGTGGAATACACCGGAGAGGACATAGAGATTGGGTTCAACTCCCAGTATCTTCTGGATTTTCTCTCCGCCGTAAAATCTGAAAGGATTCGATTCGAACTAAAGGATTCTAACAGCTCTGTACTGATGAAACCGGATGTTGAAGAAGAGATTAAATATATATATATCCTCATGCCCATGAAATTATAGAAGGTCGCTTCATCCATTCCTGTGTATTTTCTTCGCAATGGGTGGAAAAGGATTAGGTCGGTTTTCAGCCGATTATAGTATCTACAAAGCTTGAGCCTTTGATTTCGAGCAGAAAACGATTTGGGGCGCAGATGATGCGGTCCCCGGAAAGTGACGCGCGAGGGAGAGAGAGACATATCTTGTGATCACAGGATGATTCGGATACCCAGGCTTGTCCGTTTTCTATGACTACGGTTATCTTCCCTTTTTGATTCCTGTAAGTCTTTAGATTGTTCTTAGACAAAGAGAGGCTGTCCGCTTTCTTCCCGTTGATGAAGATCGAGGCTGTGCTTCCAGGAAGAGCTCGCTTGGCGTTGCTCTCGATGGAGGCTGTTGTCAAACAGGAAGAGACATGGCTGCTGTTCATCTTTTTCCAGAGGGCGTAAAGATTCCTGGTCCTTATATCCCAGACTCTGCCCTCTTTGGTCAGGGTAAACGAAGAAGCTGTCTTCTGGCGGAGTGGAGTGAAAGACAGCGAGAGCGCAGCCCCGGAGACTCTCGATGTCTGTTGATAACCGTTGAGAGCGAGCGCGCTTTTTATTTCTTTTTCTTCAGGATGAGGATTTAAAAAAGTAAACGTGTTCCCTGAAATCAAGCCAAGGGCGTTGAGTTCACGAAGAATGGAAGGAAGGAACTGCCGCGGGCTATCCGCGATAAGATAGAGCCCTGTGGTCCTGTTAGTGGTTTCAGAAGACAGAGCGAACTTGGTTAGAAGCGGAACAACAATACATGTTTTGAAAAAATCCCGTCTATCCATATCAGTCTCCTCTTTTAAGAATGCTGGTGATTTTCGGATAAAGGTGATGCCTGCGGTTTTTATGGAAATGGCGGAAGAGCCACCCCCCGGCAATAAGCAGGGCGAGAAGGAGTCCCGAGAAGCTCGCCATTGACGATGAAAGAGAAAGGAGAAGAGAAAGAAAGTATCCTGCTGCCATCCCCAGAATAGCTGCGGCAAGAAGGACGCCGAAGAGCAAGATCAGCGCCTGATTGTATTTTGTCTCCGGGATATCAACCTCCACTTCGTCACCAGCCTGAGCCTCCAGCGGATTTCTGGCGACCAGGATCCCCTTTTTTTTGTCCTGTCCCACGCACAAGCTCCTGGCCGAGCAGTCATGACAGGATTCGATGAAGCACTGGACTTCCACCTGGGCGAAATCGTCTTTAGTACTCACAACCAGTCCCTTATCCCTCATCTTCCTTTTTTTCCTTATGCAGGCGTCCGATGGCTGCGGTCGGGCATTTTTCAATATCCGGAATTTTCTCCGGGTCTATTTTCTTATAGTCGGTTATCACGGCCAGGTTGTTTTCGATGACGATGGCATCTGGGCAGGCTCGCGAACAAATCCCACAGGCAATGCAGGCATTTTTGCATACCTTCCTGGAGGTTGCCCCCCTGTCTTTTGAGCGGCAATAGACGATTATTTCCTGGGTGAAAGGATGGAGCTCAAAAAGGTTTCTGGGGCAGGCATCCACGCATTTACCGCAGGCTGTGCACTTGTCCTCTCTCACAACCGGGAGGCCTTCCTCTGCCATGTAGAGGGCATCAAACGGACAGGCGCGGACGCAGTCTCCGAAATGGAGACAACCGAATGAGCACTGCTTGTTGCCCCCGATGAGATGAGCGGCATGGCAGGTCGATATCCCGATATACGGGCCTCTATTCTTGGCCGCCTCATGGCTTCCCCGGCAGTGGAGGCGGGCGATCTTTTTGATGACCTCAGGGGCCTTGACTCCCAGAGCTGCTGCGACTTGAGCTGTGACTTCCTCTCCTCCGACCGGACATCCGTCAGGAGCGGCCTCCCCTTTGACCACAGCCTCAGCGAAGGCCCGGCAGCCGGCGTAGCCGCAAGCCCCGCAATTGGCCTGAGGAAGGATTGCCGAGACCTGCTCGATCCTGGGGTCCTCATAGACCTTGAGCTTTCTGTATGCGAAGACCAGCCCTAAGGAGAAGAGAAAACCAAGAGCGGTCATGGTGATAATCGGAACCAGAATTTCCGTCATTTGATCATCCCAATGAAACCCATGAAGGCCAGAGCCATGATGCTGGCTACGATCAGGGAGATGCCCGCTCCCTTTAGAGGTTCGGGAATATCAGCCAGGTCAAGCTGTTCTCGAATCGCGGCCATGAGAATAATGGCCAGAGTAAAGCCCAGTCCAGAGCCGAGGCCGAAGACGACCGCCTCCGCAAACCCGTATTCTCTCAAAGCGACAAGGAGGGCCAGGCCCATGATGGCGCAGTTGGTGGTGATGAGAGGCAGATAAATGCCCAGCGCCTGGTAAAGCGGCGGGCTGACCTTTCGGATGAACATCTCGACCAGCTGGACTAAGGAAGCGATCACCAGGATGAAGGAAACGATCTTCAGGTAGTCCAGTCCATGCGGGATGAGGATCCAGTTGTTGATCGCCCAGGAGACAACCGCGGTGATGGTCATGACAAAGGTCACTGCCAGCCCCATGGAGATAGCGGAGTCGATTTTTTTGGAGACCCCCAGGAAAGGACATATTCCCAGGAAGTAGTAGAGGACGAAGTTATTGACCAGTATCGCTGAGATGAAAATGGCTACGAGCTCCACTCCTATATCCTCGACTTTGTTTTCTTTTCGATATGAAGGGCAATCCCGAGAAGGATACCCAAGGCCAAAAATGCCCCTGCGGGAAGGATCATGATGATCCAGGGCGTAAACCAGGAACCCATGACTTGATGCCCGAGATATGTCCCTGACCCCAAGATCTCCCGGATCGAGCTCAGGACTAGCAAGGTCAGGACAAATCCCGAGCTCATGCCCAGCGCATCTATCAGAGAACGGCCAACAGAGTTCTTTGATGAAAAAGCCTCCTGTCGGCCCAGGATGATGCAGTTGACGACAATGAGAGGGACATAGGGGCCGAGGTCTTTGGAAATATCCGGAAAATAGGCGGCCAGAAATCGGTCCGCCACGGTGACAAAAGTGGCGATTATGACGATGTAGCTGGCTATGCGGACCTGGCTGGGGATGAGTTTTTTTATGATGGAGACCACAATAGAGCTGAAGATGAGGACAAACGAGGTGGCCAGCCCCATCGCCAGACCGTTGATCACCCATCCGGTCACGGCCAGCGTCGGGCACAGTCCGAGAAGCTGGCGGAGTACAGGGTTTTCATTCCATAAGCCCTTGGTGAACTCCTGCCCGATGCTTCTAGTGGACATCCTGTTCTCCGTCCTGGATTTGTCCTTCTTTTATGAGCTGTCTCAGCTTTTCCACTGAGTTGTTGACGATTTTAAGCACGGATTCGGAAGATATCGTGGCCCCGGTGATGGTGTTCACTTCTGATGCAGCCAGCTCTTCCGCTGTTTTGACTGCGGGCTTGCGCAGAGAAATGGCCTGGCTGCAGTCTCTTCCTTCCCAGAATTTGAGGAAAACATCCTCATCTTCGATCTTGGCTCCGAGTCCTGGAGTTTCCTTCTGTTCGATGATTTCCAGACGGGTGGTCTTTGTCAACGATATGTCTGTCCCCAGCATGAGAGTGATTTTGTCCTGGAAGCCGATTCCCGAGACGAGAATCCCGTAGCCGATAAGCGTTCCGTCCTGATTTTTGCCTCCATAGACTTTAAAGTCTTTTGCCTCATACAGCTTGGTGCTGCTCTCGGTTCCAGGGACGACTTTGATGATGGCGGCCTCGACCTCCCGCTGTTTGTTCAGTTCGACCCTCTCTTTGGTCAGGATGCCGACCGTAGCCAGGAAGCTGCCGGAAAGAAGCCCGACTGAAGTCAGAACTACCACCATCTGCACGGAAAGCTTCATTGCGCTCTCCTTTCCCCCAGGATGCGGGGGCGCGTGTGGCGGTTCAGCAAGGGGACGAAGGTGTTCATGAAGAGGATGGAGTACATCACTCCTTCGGGAAAGCCGCCGAAGAGTCGAACCAGACCGATGACAATCCCAATCCCGAGCGCGTATACCCAGGTTCCCAGCGGAGTGATGGGGGAGGTGACCATATCTGTGGCCATGAAGAAAGCGCCGAGCAAGAGGCCTCCGGCCAGCAGGTGAAAGAGGGGAGAAGCGTATTTTACTGGATTGGCGAGCCAGAATATTCCAGTAAAGACGGAAAGCGAGAGGATGATGCCGAGTGGGATGCGCCAGTCGATCACGCGTCGGGAAAGCAGGAAAAGCCCGCCGATAATCAGGGCCAGGGCAGAGGTTTCTCCGAGACATCCTCCGGTATTGCCAAAAAAGAGGTCTTTGAGAGGGGCGAGCGTACCCTGGGCCACGGCGTCCTGGAATTTCAAATCGCCCAGGGGGGTGGCATAGGTGGCCGTGTTGATCGTCTTGGTGAGGGGAGGGATCCAGGTGGTCATGGCCACAGGAAAAGCGGTCTGGAGGAAGGCCCTTCCGACCAAAGCGGGATTAAAGATGTTATACCCCAGGCCTCCAAAAACCTGTTTCCCTATGGCGATGGCGATTACGGCCCCGATGACGGCCATATCCAGGGGGAGGGAGGGGGGAAGAGTCATCGCCAGAAGAAGGCCGGTGATGATGGCCGAGCCGTCGAGCAGGGCCTGGAGCGGCTTTTTCCTCAGCCTGAGGAAGATCGCTTCGGTGGCTAGACAGGCGGCAACACAGCAGAGAAGAAGCAACAGGGCCCGCAGTCGAAAAAAGTAAAGGGAAGCAAAAACGGCCGGAGCGAGGCTGATAACCACGGCATACATGATCTTAGGGACAGAATCTTTGTCTCTGAAGTGAGGCGAAGACTGGGTGATAAGCATCTTTTCTGTCATCAGCTGCTCTTTTTTTGTCTCAAGCTCAGGATTTTATTTTTTCCCAAACGGATCCAGTGGACCAGAAGTATATTTGAGGGACAGATATACTGGCAGCTCCCGCACTCCACACAGTCCAGGATGCCCCATTTCTCAGCTTCTTCCAGCTTGTTGAACCGGGTGTATTTCGCCAGCTGCGTCGGGGCCAGGACCATCGGGCAGTGCTCGATGCAGCGGCTGCACCGGATGCACGGATATTCTGGGCCGGGCTCACGGACCGCCCAGGCCAGTATTCCAGACGTCCCCTTTATGACCGGCACGTCCAACGACCACTGGGCGAGGCCCATCATCGGACCACCCATGACCAGAATGTTCCCTTCCTCTTTGAGCCCCCCACAGAATTCGGTCACATCCTGGAAGGAGGTCCCTATCCGAACGATCAGGTTCTTGGGTTCGCTGATCGCTTGCCCGGAGACGGTGAGGGCTCTTTCGTAAAGAGGCTTCCCCTCCTTTGCGGCTTCCCAGATGGCCTTGGCCGTGCCCACGTTCTGGACAACGACTCCCACATCAAAAGGCAGCCCGCCTCTGGGTACTTCCCGGCGGAGGATGGCATAGATCAGGTTTTTTTCGGCTCCCTCCGGATATTTCGTTTTGAGAAGGACGGCTTCTCCTTTGTATTCCCGGATTTTTTCCTGAAAAAGAGCAAAGGCTTTTTTCTTGTTGTCTTCGATGCCCACGATGAGATGCTCAGCACCCGTAGCCATTCGTGCCAGCACAGAACCCTTGAGGACATCATCAGGCGCTTCCAGCATGAGCCTATAGTCAGAGGTCAAAAGAGGCTCGCACTCACAGCCGTTGATGATGAGGGTGTCGATGGGTTTGTCTTTGGGAGGAGAGAGTTTGACCGCTGTCGGGAAAGCTGCCCCGCCCAGGCCGACGACTCCGGCTTCCCTGACTTTTTCCCTTATCTCGTCAGGAGTGAGGGAAAAGGGGTCCTTGACATCTTTCTTCACTGGGAATGGACTGTCCTGGCCGTCATTGGCGATTGTCACTGCAGGCGCAGGATTACCGCCCGGATGGATATGGGAGTCGACGGACAGGACTTTTCCGGAGACGCTGGAATGCACCGAGGCGGAGAAGAGTCCGTCTGCTTCACCGATTTTCTGGCCCAGGAGGACCTCGTCTCCTTTTTGAACCAGCGGCTTGGCAGGCTTGCCGAAGTGCTGGAGAAGAGGGATCACGACTTTTTCTGGAGCAGGCATGCGCTCAAGCGCTTTTTCTGCTGTAAGCTCTTTGACCTCAGGAGGGTGAACGCCGTGAGGAAAGGTTTTCGCCTTCATTCGCCTTGAGCCTAAGAAAAAATAAGTCTCAAGTGTATTCATTCTGTCCCTGGGTTGTCAAGCAAAAACCCCCTCATATTCCCCCGATATTTCTTCACTGCGTGTCTGTGGGGAGAATTATCTTCAGATAGGGTTTGTGCCTGGGAGAATCTCTGTTTCCGTGACAATTAATTAGGAAGTGTAATCTGTAACAGCGCCGCAATTCTCCATTGGTCGGATGTTTACTTCATCACGGGAATAGAGATACACACCTCATGTCTTTTTTGATTGATTTTTATCCGATAATGTAATATAGGATAAAAAAACAGGATGAAAGACAGGGGATAGCCATGGACATTGAACTCAGAGAAGTCAAAACGCGCAAGGATTTAAAGAGATTCATCTATCTTCCAGAAAAGATCCATGCCGATCATCCCAACTGGGTCCATCCCATCTACATGGATGAATGGAATTATTTCAACCCCAAGAAGAACGAGGCTTTTTCTTATTGCGACACGGTCCTGCTGCTTGCCTATCAGGGGAAAAAGGTCGCCGGCAGGATTATGGGGATCATCAACTCCCGCTACAATGAATACAAGAATGAGAAGACGGCCCGGTTTGGCTACTTGGAGACAGGGGAAGACGAAGAGGTTGTCCGCACTCTTTTGAGTCGTCTCGAGGATTGGGCACGGGAGAAGGGAATGACGAAGATGGTCGGTCCTTACGGTTTTTCGGACCAGGACCCTGAAGGTTTTTTAATCGAGGGATTCGAGAATCGAGCCACAATAGCCACTTATTATAATTTTGAGTGGATGCTAAAATTTGTCGAGAAGCTGGGTTACACCAAGGACGTGGATTATTATGTTTACAAGCTGGATGTGCCCAAAGAAGTCCCGGAGATCTACAAGAAAGTATATGAAAGAGCCATCAGAAAGGGAAATTTTGAAGTTCTTGAATTCAAAAAGAGAAAAGAGGTGAAGCCTTGGGTCGTTCCGATTCTCAGCCTGATGAATGAGTGCTATATGGACAGCAACATTTACGGCTATACTCCACTGAGCGAGAAAGAGATGAAAGACCTGGCTGCTCGATACCTCCCGGTCCTCGACCCCCGGTTTGTAAAGGCTGTTTTAGTCGATGGCGAGGTGGCCTCCTTCATCGTCGGGATCCCGGATATGACCGAAGGCATACAGAAAGCCAGGGGCAGGCTTTTTCCCTTCGGCTTCCTGAAAGTTTTGAGGGCGGCCAAAAAGACCAAGCAGCTGGACCTGCTTTTGGGGGCGATCAAGGAAAAATACCGCGGTCGGGGTCTTGATGCCATCATGGGAATAAAAATGATCATTTCCGCCCAGGAGGCGGGGATGGAGTTTATGGATACCCATCACGAGCTGGAAGAGAACGTGCGGGTAAGAGCGGAGATGGAAAGGCTCGGAGGAAAAATCTATAAAATATACCGCGTCTTCAAGAAAACCCTTTAAATTCCTTTATTTGGCTTCAGCCCAGTTCACGCCCCATTCCAGGTGAACCTTGAGGGGAACCTTCAGGCTGAAGACATCCTCCATCTTCTTCTTGACGAGAGGTTCAACTTCGTCTTTTTCCTCATCCGGCACCTCAAAGACCAGTTCATCGTGAACCTGGAGTATCATTCTGGACTTCAGGTCTCTTTTCTTCAATTCTCGCCAGATATCGATCATGGCTTTCTTCATCAGGTCGGCGGCCGTCCCTTGGATGGGGGTGTTGAGGGCGATGCGGCGGCCGGCCTGCTGGGCATACCTTTCTGTCTGCTTGAGTTCGGGGACCTGCCGTTTCCGGCCGAAAAGCGTTTCAGAGAAACCTTTTTCCTGGGCGTTGGCGACTATTTTTTCCAGGAATTCATGCACCTTTGGGTATTTCTCGTAGTAGAGGTCGATGAACATCTGGGCTTCGGCATTGGAGGTTCCAAGCTCTCTGGCCAGAGAAAATGCAGAGGCGCCGTAGATCATGCTGAAGTTGATGATCTTTGCTCTTCGGCGCTGTTCTTCCTTGAACAGGCTGGAGGCATTGCCGAATACCCGGTCCGCTGTCTCGGCATGCACATCTCGGTCGTGCAGGAAAGTCTCGATCAAGGCGGGGTCTTCCGAGAGATGGGCGAGCACTCGAAGTTCGATCTGCGAATAGTCTGCCGAGAGGAAGAGATGGCCTTTGTCAGGAACAAAGGCCTCGCGGAAACGTTTCCCCAATTCCCCCCGCACGGGAATGTTCTGCAGGTTCGGATCGCTGCTGGAAAGCCTTCCAGTCGCGGCGACGGTCTGGTTGTAGGAAGTATGAATCCTCCCTGTTTCCGGGTTGAGCAGGAGGGGAAGAGCATCGGCATAAGTCGATTTCAGCTTCGCGAGCTGCCTGTATTCCAGCATGTGCTGGGCAATCGGGTGAATCCGGGATAATTCCTGGAGGATTTCCATGCTGGTGGAATAGCTTTTTGTCTTCTTCGTTTTCCTGGATGCCGGGAGATTGAGTTTATCAAAAAGAACGGCCCCTAACTGCTGAGGGGAGTTGATGTTGAATTCTTCGCCGCTGATCTCGTAGATTTTTCTTTGGAGGCGGTCGAGATCATGTTCTATTTCCTCCGATAATTTTTTCAGCACCCGGGTGTCGATCTTTACTCCCCACATCTCCATATCGGCCAGCACTTCGATAAGGGGGAGTTCGAATTCCCGGTAAAGCGAGTCCAGTTTGTTTTCTTTGACCTTGGACCAGAGCAGGGAGCTGAGCTGGAGGGCGAGGTCTGCATCCTGGCAGGCATAGGGAGCGACGCGTTCCACGGGGACAGCGTTGATGGTGACCTCGTTTTTCCCTTTCCCGACAACCTCCTCGTAGTGGATGGTCTTGACCTGGAGATAAGCCAGAGCCAGCTTGTTCAGGTTGTGCTTTCCCCAGTTGGGCTCAATAAGGTAGGACAGCACCATGGAGTCCAGGTCTATTCCCTGGAGCGGGATTCCCTCTCTTTTCAGCACGATATAGTCATACTTGATGTTCTGGCCGATTTTTTTTATCCCTGAGTTTGCAAGGACATCTTGCAGGAAACGGAAAGCTTTTTCTTTGGGAATTTGGCTGGGAGCATCGGGATAATCGTGGCGGAGAGGAAGGTAAAACGCCTGATTGGCCTTAGTGGAGAAGGAGATGCCGACCAGTTTTGCTTGAGTGGGAGAAGGGCTGTCTGTTTCGGTATCCAGGGAGACAGCCTTTTCCTTTTTTATCTGGGCAACGAGCTTCTTCAAGGCGTCTTCTTCGAGGATGATTTCGTACTGTTTTTTGGGGCTCTTATCCTCTCTCATGTAATCGGAGACCAGGGAGGAAAACTCCAGTTCCTGGAAGAGAGAAATCAGTTCCTGACGGTTTGGCTCGGAAACGGAGAACTCTTCCAAATTGAACTTTAAATCCAGCCCTTTCTCGATGGTGGCCAGCTGAAGGCTTAGCTTCAGCTGGTCCAGGTTCTGCTTGATTTTTTCTCGAAGCGGAGCCTTCTCAATCTGGTCAAGGTTTTTCAGCAGGTTCTCTAACGAGCCAAAGCGATTGATGAGGGATTTGGAGGTTTTTTCCCCTATACCAGGGACTCCGGGAATATTATCGGAAGGATCTCCCCAGAGGGCAAGAACATCCGTCACTTGAGAGGGCGAGGCGCCGAACTGCTCCTTCACCTTCTTTTCATCGAGATGCGTTTCCTTTGCAGGGTTGTAGACGGTGGTCTGTTTATCCACGAGCTGGAATAGATCCTTGTCCGTGGTCACGATGACCGATGGAATGTTTTTCCGGGAGGCTTGATGAGCCAGACTCCCCAGGACGTCGTCCGCTTCGTAGTTTTCATATTCAAAACAGGGAATGTTGAGAGCCTTGATCACCTTTTTTATGACAGGCATCTGAACGACGAGATCATCTGGCATGGGTTTGCGGTGAGCCTTGTAATCCTTGAAGGCTTTATGACGGATGGTCGGGCCCTTGACATCAAAGACTATTCCCAGATAAACGGGTTTTTCCTGAGCCATGAGCTTCCGGAGCATGCTGATGAAGCCATAAATGGCGTTGGTGGGGAATCCTTTCGATGTGGAGAGGAAGCGGATGGCGTAATAAGAACGGTAGACAAAAGAATTGCCATCTATGAGATAGAGCTTTTTTTCCTTCATGATGTTGAGACTTTACGCTCGTTTTATTATACTCCCTGCCTGCAAGATATCAACCTCTCCATGAGATTCGGGCTTGAACAGGAGATTAAAAAGGAGTCTGGGCATCGCCATTTTTTGAGGTCTGACCCCTGGGAAGTTTGGTTGACAAAGGGAAGTAGGATGGTATAATAGTATGACTTATTTGAAAATATTGGAAAGAAACATGATCATAGATGCAGACAGATTGCCCAAAGAAGGGTTGAAAATCTCCAAAGATTTTGAGTTTTTCAGCGAAGCACTGGTGGAGGAAAACGTTGTTTTCCTCCAGCCTGTTCACTCTGAGCTCACCATCAGCAAGGTTGGAGAGGAGATTCTGATCAAGGGCAAGATCACCACACGTCTCAGTTTTGTCTGCAGCCGGTGTCTCGTGCCTTTTGAGTTTCCGGTTGATTCCAGGTTTGATCTTGTCTATCTCCCTGAAGAATTGGATGCTATAAAAGACCAGTTGGAGGATGATGACCTGAACAAGATGTACTATAGTGGTTCAAAAGTGAACATTGAAGCGATTGTTCTGGAGCAGCTGAACCTGGTTTTCCCGACTAAGCCGCTCTGTTCTGAGGACTGCCAGGGAATCTGCCCTGTTTGCGGCAAAGTAATCCAGAGCGGCGAATGTGCCTGTGAGACCAAGAGCTCCGACCCTCGCTTGGAAAAACTCAAGACTTTTATAAGAGATAAAAGATAAATGGCTAATCCAAAAAGAAGACATTCTCATTCACGGAAAAAAAAGAGAAGAGCCCATGATGCTCTCTCGATTCCTTCTTTAGCCCTCTGTTCCAACTGCGGAAATCCCAAGCTGCCTCATCATGCCTGCCCAGAGTGCGGCTTTTACGGGGACAGACAGGTTATTGAAGGCTCAGAGGAATGAGCCAGAGAGGGAAATGAAGGTTGCTGTTGACGCCATGGGTGGAGACTTTGCTCCCAGAGTCACAGTGGAAGGGGCTGTAAAAGCCTCCAAAGAATACAATATTGAGGTTCTTCTGGTCGGGGTTGAAGACCTCATAAAAAAGGAATTCGCCAAGCTCAACCACTCCCGGGCCAGAGTGAATGTTATTAATGCCACTGAAGCCATCGGGATGGGTGAAGGGATCCTGTCCTTCCGGAAAAAAAAGAAGTCTTCCATCCGTGTCGGGACGCAGCTGGTCAAGGATGGAGAGGCCGATGCCTTTGTCAGCATCGGAAATACGGCCGCTGTGGTCTACATGTCCAGAAAGATCCTCGGGGCACTCAAGGGAGTGGACAAACCAGCCCTTTCCCTGCTCGTGCCCAACCTGAAGGGCCTGACGCTTCTCATAGATGTGGGAGCGAACGTAAACTGTCGGCCTCATCATCTGGAGCAGTTTGCGGTTATGGGCCATACCTTCATGAAAAGTGTGTTGGGCATAAAAACGCCCAGAATCGGGTTGATGAGCGTCGGAGAAGAGGAAACAAAGGGAAATGAGCTCACCAAGGAAGCTTTCGACAGGCTGGAAGCGTCTCCCCTGAACTTCATCGGCAACGTGGAGGGCAAGGACATCTACTCAGGGAAGGCGGACGTGATCGTCAGCGACGGGTTTACGGGTAACGTAGCCTTAAAGGTGAGCGAAGGTATGGTGGAGACCTTTTTCTACATGGCCCGCACCGAGGTCATGAAAAATTTCTTCGCCAAGATTGGGTTTTTCTTGATGAAGAGGAATTTAAAGAGGATTTATAAAAAAATCGATTATTCTGAATATGGCGGGGCGCAACTTCTGGGGATCAACGGTGTCTGTATCATCGGGCATGGGCGATCTAACTCCAACGCTGTAAAAAGCGCTGTGGGGCTGGCAAGAGACTTTGTCTTGAACAAAGTTCAGGATAAGATACAGCAGGAGATTGCCGAGCTGTCCCACAGGCTTAGTGAGATCGAGGGATAAAAATGATTTTTGAAGGAAGAGTCTCGATTGTTACCGGCGCTTCCCAGGGAATCGGGGAGAACATCGCCCTCGAGCTTTCCCGGGAGGGAGCAGATGTCATCCTGGTGGATATCCAGAAGGAAAAGCTGGAGGAGGTCGCTGACAAGGTTGCCCGGAATAAAGGGAAATCAAGCGTTTTCTGTGCAGACGTTTCTCGGTTGGACCAGGTCAAAGAGGTGATAGAGAAGGTTGTCCAGAATCACAAAAGGATTGACCATTTAGTCAACAATGCCGGCATCACCCGGGATAACCTGCTGATGCGGATGACAGAGGAAGAGTGGGATGCGGTTTTGACCGTGAACTTAAAGGGGGTTTTTAACTTCTCCAAGGCGGTCATCCGGAATATGATCAGCAATCGGTACGGCCGGATCGTGAACATCTCATCGGTCGTGGGGCAGATGGGGAATCCCGGACAGACAAACTATGCGGCCTCAAAAGCGGGCGTTCTCGGCTTCACCAGAGCCCTGGCCAGAGAGGTGGCCCCGAGGGGGATCACGGTCAACGCCATCGCCCCTGGATACGTTGCCACCCCGATGACCGAAAATCTCCCCGAACAGGTCAAGAAGATATTTATTGAGTTGATTCCGATGAAAAGGTTCGGATCTCCTGATGAGATAGCCCACGCAGTCAAGTTCCTGCTGTCTGACGAGGCAGCCTATATCACGGGACAGGTTATAAACGTAAACGGCGGTATGGTTATGTAGCCGTTTGAATATTAACAGGAAGTCAATAAAAAGGAGGAGAAAAAATGGAAAGAGAAGAACTGCTGAAGAAGATAAAATCCATCGTTTCGGACAAGCTCAGCATCAGCGAAGAGCAGATTACAGAAGAAGCTTCTTTCATTGATGATTTGGGCGCGGATTCTCTGGATACGGTTGAGCTGGTCATGGCCCTGGAGGATGAATTCAACATGGACATCCCTGATGAGGAAGCGGAGAAGTTGAGCACGGTTGGCAAAGCTATGGATTACATCCTGACCAACCTCGCCAAATAAGACCGAAATATCTCCTGATGGGAAAAACCCTCTCTTCGAGAAAAAAAAACAACGAAAGACGTGTTGTCATCACAGGAATCGGGCTGGTCTCTCCGCTGGGATTGGGAAAGGAAAAGAACTGGGATGCCCTTCTCCAGGGAAAGAGTGGTGTCAGTCGAATATCCAAGTTCGATGTCTCGGAGTACTCAAGCCAGATTGCCGGCCAGGTCTCTGATTTTGATCCCCTCGAATTCATTGAAAAAAAGGACCTGCGCAAGATGGACCTCTTTATTCAGTATGCTTTTGCTGCGGCGGAGATGGCGGTCCGTGATTCCGGGATCGCTTTAGAGCTGTTAAGAGGAGAGAGGACAGGGACCTATATAGGCTCAGGGATTGGCGGAATCGGATTTATTGAAGAGACGCACAAGATACTGCTCGAGAAGGGCCCGAGCCGTGTTTCTCCCTTTTTCTTGATCTCGACCATCATCAATGAAGCCTCCGGCCAGATCTCCATAAAGTACAGAGCAAAGGGCCCCAATTCAGCCACGGCCACGGCCTGTACGACCAGCACCCACGCGATCGGCGACTCGTTCCGGATCATCGCCAGGGGAGATGCGGATATCATGATTGCCGGAGGGGCGGAGGCTCCCATTACACCGCTCGGAGTTGCGGGCTTTTGTGCCATGCGGGCGCTTTCTGTCAGGAATGATGAACCTGAGAAAGCTTCACGTCCTTTCGACGCAGAAAGAGATGGGTTCATCGTTAGCGAAGGAGCGGGAATTGTCATCATGGAAGTTCTGGATTCGGCCCTCAAACGGGATGCAGATATCTATGCGGAAGTGGTGGGATACGGGATGAGCGCAGATGCCTACCATGTCACAGCTCCTTCTTTATACGGAGAGGGAGCTGTCCAGTGTATGAAAGTGGCAATACAGGATAGCGGTATTGATCCTACAGAGGTAGACTACATCAACGCCCACGGCACATCTACTCCCTATAACGACAAGATCGAAACCCTGGCTATCAAGAAAGTATTCGGAGATCACGCATACAAGATCGGAGTGAATTCGACAAAGTCTATGACCGGGCATCTTTTGGGTGCGGCAGGGGCGCTGGAAGTGGGTTTTTCGGTCCTGAGCCTGAAGAACCAGATTATGCCTCCGACCATCAACTACGAGTATCCTGACCCGGAGTGCGACCTGGATTATGTGCCCAACAAAGCCCGCCCGGCTGAATTCCGTTATGCCTTATCGAATTCTTTTGGCTTCGGGGGGACTAACGGGACTCTCATCTTGAAGAGGTTCGAGGAATAACCGGGATCAAGACTGAGATTTAACAGAAAAATATATGTAACAAAAATATATTCAACACTCAAAAAGAGAGGCAAGAGCAGCCAAGCAAGACGTATAGAGTAGGACAGAAGTTTGAGCTCGAATCAGAGATGTCGCCTCTCTTGCTCATCTTGGCTGTCTCGTTTCGATCCTACGGACGAGGCGGGATAAATTTGAGAAGGAGGTACGAGTGAATATCTTCGTATTCGTCAAAAGAGTTCCTGATACCGAGTCAAAAATAAGGATCAACCACGAGACAAAAACCATAGTCGAAGAAGGCTTGAATTTTGTCCTGAGCCCTTATGATGAGTATGCTGTCGAGGAAGCTTTGCGTTTGCGGGAGGCTAACGGGGGGAAGGTCACGGTTGTTTCGGTCGGGAAGGAGGAGGCCTTGACGACTCTCAAAAAGTGCCTGGCCATGGGTGCGGATGAAGCGGTCCTGCTGAAGGATGAATCCCCTGAGACCTACGATGGATTAAGGACAGCAAGAATCATTGCCCGGGCGGTTGAACAGAAATTCTCCGATCATAACCTTCTCTTGTTCGGAAAGCAGTCGGTCGGCGCTGATAATGCCCAGGTCCCGGCCATGGTGGCGGAATTGCTGGGGCTTCCCCAGGTCAATGTGGTGACAAAACTGGAAGTCAAGGGCAATCAGGGGACCGCTCACCGGGAGATAGAAGGGGCTCTGGAAAAAGTGTCTTTTTCACTGTCCGCGGTTATCAGTGCCCAGAAGGGATTGAATGAACCGCGTTATGAAACATTGAAAGGAATCATGGCCGCTAAAAAGAAAGAGATCCCCGTCGTGACCCTTGAGGAGCTGGGGTTCAAGGACGATGATATCCTGCCGATGTTGGAGGTCATCAAGCTGGAGAGCCCCCCACAGAGGCAGGCGGGTAAAATCATTGAAGACGAACCCCAGGAAGCCGCAAAAAAATTGGTGGCTTTTTTACATGAAGAGGCCAAGGTAATTTAAGGGAGGGATGAGATGATACTCGTTTTTCTTGAGATCAGAGAAGGCAAGGTCAAAAAATCTTCCCTGGAGGTGCTCTCCGAAGGCAAGCGAAGAGCGGATGAGCTTAAGACCGAAGTCCAGGCTGTCCTCATCGGCCACAATATAGAAGGGCTTGCTTCCGAGGCTTTTCCTTATAGAGCCTCTAAAGTCTATGTCTTGGAGAATTCTCTCTTGAGTCATTATTCGGCTGCGAGTTTTTCTCAGGCCATGCATTCCCTTGTGGAGGAGGTCAAGCCGGAAATCATCCTCTTCTCCGCCAGCGCGATGGGCAAAGATCTTGCTCCCCGGCTGGCGGCGAAGCTCGGAGTCAGCCTGGCTACGGATTGCATTCAGACCGCTTGCAGGGCTGGGAAGCTGGAAGTGATCCGGCCGATTTTTGCCGGCAAGGCCTTTGTCACCGTGTCCTTTAAAGGATCGCCCCAGATGGCAACACTGCGGCCGAATGTCTTTCCTCTCTTGGAGCCGGAGACAAAACAGGGAGAAGTGGTCAAGAAAGATGTGGTCATCCCTGAAGACCAGGTCAAAGGGAAAGTTGAGGAAATTTTGAGAGAAGAGGGAGCAGAACTCGATGTGACAGAGGCGGATGTCGTGATCTCCGGAGGGAGAGGGATGAAAGGGCCGGAAAACTTTGACCTGCTGAGGGAGCTCAGCTCTATAGTCCCTCATTCGGCCATAGGAGCTTCGCGGTCTGCAGTGGATGCGGGGTGGATCGACCATCAGCATCAAGTGGGACAGACCGGCAAGACCGTTTCGCCGAATCTTTACATGGCCTTCGGGATTTCAGGCGCTATCCAGCATCTGGCAGGCATGTCTTCCTCCAAGCATATCATTGCCGTGAACAAGGACCCCGAGGCATCCATCTTTAAAGTGGCTGATTTCGGAATAGTGGGTGACCTTTTTCAGGTCGTCCCCCACCTGAAGGAGGAATTAAAGAAGGTCCTGGCCGAATAAAAGAGGGGAATTCCTTTCTTTTCCCTATTGTCAATAACATTGATTTGTGCTAGAGTTTAGCTAACTTTGGGAGGAGAAATAGCCTAATCACTATTTCCAGGAAAGGAGGAAAACTATGAAAAAGCTCTTTTCAATACTTTTTGCCTTGGCGTTGCTGGCGTCTGTCTCTCTCTTCCAGATGGCGGCGATCAAAGCTCAGGAAGAATCGGCTGTTGAAGTGGAAGTAGGCGTTATCTGTCGGGATGTCCAGGACCGGGAACCTGTCGGTGAAGGCACTGAGTTTGAAGCGACAGTCGGCAAGCTCTTCTGCTACACCAAGATCGTTGGAGCCCAGATGCCGATCGAGATCACCCATGTCTGGTACCACGGTGAGACTGAGATGGCAAGGGTGAACCTGCTGGTGGAAGCAGCCAGCTGGCGGACCTGGAGCACAAAAAACATCTGGGAGCAGTGGACCGGAGACTGGCATGTGGATGTGATCGGGCCGAACGGCGAGGTGCTGAAGACTCTGGAATTCAAGATCATCGAGTAAAAAGAGAGCTGAAAAATCAGTAAGGGCCTGACTTCTCTTTGATCAGGTCCAGGAGAAGCTGGTTTTTCTCAGACCGGCTCTCTCCTACGCTCGTGACGTAGATCGCAGGCTTATCGACAACGGGGCATTTGTTCTCACAGATCCCACATCCGATGCAGAGGTCGGTGTCGATGACCGGAGCGAGAGGAGTCATGATTGTCCCGTCGGGGAGCTTCACTTCCGTCTTCACCAGCTTGATGGCTTTGGGAGAGGTGGGACAGTGCTCCTCGCAGACAATGCAGGGAGTGCCGAGGTCATAGGGAATACACCTGTTTTTATTTACCCAGGCAAGCCCGATTTTCACCTTGGTCTTCTCCTCAACCGTCAGCTCCTGGATGGCTCCGGTGGGACAGACCTGAGAGCAGAGGGAGCAGTAGTACTCACAGTGCCCGATCCTCGGAACCAGGATAGGGGTCCAGATACCTTCCGGGCCGGCCTCTGACCAGGCAGGCTGGAGAGCGTTGGTGGGACAGGACTTCATGCATTCACTGCATTTGACACATTTCTGGAGGAACTGTTCTTCAGGAAGGGCTCCCGGAGGCCGGATCAATTTCGGGGAGGAGCGGCGTGTCGCTGGAGACAGGCGGAAGAAGGGAACGACGAGCACTCCAAGGAGAGAATGGAAGATGAGCTTTCTTCGGGAAAGGTCGACCTTTGCGATTTGCTCGGGGGTGGTTCTTACAGGGAAAGTAATGGCACTGGTGGGGCAGATGGCACTGCAGGTGAAGCAGTAGACGCACTCTGAACTTTTCCATTCTTCCAGGGGAAAGGGGTTGGCCTGCGTTTCACAGTGAATGTTGCAGAGGTGGCACTCGATGCACTTTTGCGGGTCTATTTTCAGTTTGAGAATATTCCAGCGGGAGAGGAGACCGAGGAAGGCTCCCAGAGGACAGAGGTAGCGGCACCATAGTCTTTCTCGGTAAAGGTTAAGGAGCAAGATGCCGATAAACAGCAGCCCGATAAGGAATCCCTGGAGAAAGATAGGATTGACAGCCAGGTTCGCCATGGATTGGACAAGGCTGTCTCCCAGGGAAAATAGCTTGAGTTTATAAAGAATCCCGATAAAGGCGGAGATGCCGTAGTTTGCGACGGGCAGGATTCCGGTGATAAAGGACCGGTAGAGCAGCGACAGAGGGTCAAGCAGCCCCGCCAGGTTGAGCGAAAAAAGAGTCGCCACCAGGATGAATACCAGGATGGAGTATTTCCAGGCCGTCCGGTTATCCTTGATCCTTTTGGGCCTGTGAAGCTTGGATTTCTTAAACAGCCAGGAAAAGGCCTGATGGATGGAGCCCAACGGACATACCCAGCCGCAGGCGACTCTTCCCAGGACAAAAGTCAGGACAACGGTGATGGCTGCAAAGATGAAGGAGACGAAGAAGGCCCGGGAAGCGATGAAGGTGGTCAGGGCGAGAAGAGGGTCAAAGTGAAAAAAAATCTCCACCCGTCCGATATAATCCTCTCCGGGGAAATGGGTCCCGAGAAGAAGGTAGAAAAAGAGGAGGAAGAAAACCGCCTGGCTGAGAATCCGGAGCGCCTGGATGATCCTGTATTTCTTAGACCGTTCTTTTTTCAATTCTCAATTTCTCCAGGTCTATTTCGCCAAGTCCCTTTTGATGGGCGATTCGAAGGAAAGGGAGGTCTTGAGGAGCGACCTCAAAAAAGGTCGCTGCGGCAGCGTCAACAGCCACATAATCGACTCCGGCGACCACGGTCTTGAACAGCTTGGCGTCGGAAAGCCTGCCCCCCTGGGGGCCGTTCCGGATGAGAATGCGGTAGCCGTCCATTACGGTCAGGCAGGGATTGAAGAACGCGGCCAGGTCGATAATGGCCTGGTCGAGTTTCTGGTGGAGCTGATTGCGGTTCCCTCCCAGGGCGCCCAGCCAGTTTTTGAAGCCCAGGGTCAACCTGCAGAGACTGTGTGTCTTGGCTATGGGAGCGTTGATGATTTTGTCAGCCTCGACAAAATCCGTGTAGACTTCCCATTCTTTCAGCCATTCTCCTTTGAGGGCCATCTTCTTCAGCTTATGGGGGTTGGGGAAAAGGACTTTGGCTCCTGCCTCTTTGGCGGCGTCGGCAATCCCCGAGCGGGCGTAAGTTCTGTTGGCCGGGTTGCAGGGATTATCCAGAACCTTGACTTCCTTCGCTCCGGCTTCAAGGCTCAGCTCGATAAGCGTCTTGATAACCTCTGGATTGGTACAGGCGGCCTGGGTGGGAATTCTGTCCCAGCCTATATTGGGCTTGACCACAACAACATCCCCTCTGGAAATGAACTGTCTTATCCCTCCTAAAGAAGAGATGGCTTCTTGTGTGATCTGCGCTGGGGATTCGCCCTGAATCCAGGCGAGGTCAGGGGATTTTTTACCCTGAGCCAAGAGGCCGGGCTGGAAGTTGAGGAGGAGGCCCCCGACGGCCAAGTCCTTGATAAATTCTCTTCTTTTCATAAATCGATTCCTTTCTCCAGTGAGCTTTTATAGGCAATGATGCCCTGGTATATTCCCAGGGCAATACGCTCGAGGTATTGAGGGTCTCTCAGTTTCTCCTCTTCTGCCGGGTTGCTCAGGAATGATATTTCCACCAGGACCGAGGGGACCTCCGCTCCGATGAGGACCCAGAAAGGGCCTCCTTTGACGCCCAGGTCATGCACTTCACCGTATTTTTGAGAGAGGGTATGAACCAGGTTCTTCTGGATCGTCTGGGCCAGCTCCAGTGATTCAGGAATTTTGGTGTTCTCGAGTATTTTCTTGATGATCTCCCTCATCTGGCCGATATTCTTGGTGGAGGTGGCATTTTCCCGGGCGGCCGTTTCGACCACTGTGGGGTCCTGGCTGAGGTTGAGATAGAATGTCTCCACCCCGGAGAGCTTCCTGTTGCGGCTGGCATTGGCGTGGACCGAGATGAAGAGGTCCGCTTGTTTCTGGTTGG
>JAOUKO010000115.1 GCA_029882525.1 Candidatus Aminicenantota bacterium
TAGGAAACGTCTTTTTTAAAGAATTCGGCAAGAGCAGTCAAGCTCTCCAGGCTCGGCATCCTCTTTCCCAGCTCAAGCAGGGATATGAATTCGCTGGAGAGGCCGACTGCTCTGGACAGAGATTCTTGGGTGATTCCCAGGCTTTCTCTCTCTCTTCTGAGTCTTGTCCCGAGTATTCCTGACATCATATTGCTCCCTAACTGGCTGTTCTCCTGGAAATATAACTCTGAGTTAGGAAATTGTCAAACAATGACAAAAAAAATAACTATGAGTTATAAAAAAGAGGAAAAAATGCGCTGTCGAATAATCGAGCCAGCCCTTATGTCCCAATCAGGTCTGCTGGTAACACATGAACAAAAAAACTTGTTTAAATCATCGAAAAGATATAAATGTTTAAGTCGTGGAAAAAATTGGATATATTTCCTGCAGCTATAATTTTTGGCTCAATATACATGAAAGAAAAATGAAAAGAGAAAGGGTGTCCGTCTCAAGAACGCCCTCAAAGGAGGTGCCATGAAAAAAGCCGCCCTCATGATCATACTTTGCCTGGCATTGTTCGCCCCGGCGTCTGCCGTTAACGATTCACGGCTTCTCCGCTTTCCTGACATAAACAGAGACATCGCTGTTTTTGTCTACGCAGGAGACATCTGGTCAGTTTCCTCCATCGGAGGAGTGGCGAAGAAACTGACGTCTCATGAGGGGCTGGAACTTTTCCCCAAGATATCCCCGGATGGAAGATGGATTGCCTATTCCGCCGAATATTCAGGCTCGCGCCAGGTTTACATCATGCCCATAACCGGAGGCATCCCCACCCAGCTCACCTACTACAACGATGTCGGAGAGATGCCTCCCAGAGGCGGCTTCGACCACCAGGTCCTCGATTGGACCCCGGACAGTCAGAATATCCTGGTCAGAGCCAACCGGACTCCATACGGGCAAAGGCGGGGAAAATACTTCCTGGTCAGTATCAACGAAGGGCTTGAAACTCCTCTCCAGATACCAGAGGCAGGAGGGGGAACATTCTCGCCCGACGGGAAAAAAATCGTTTACACGCCGATCGCCAGAGAATTCCGGACCTGGAAGAGATACCGAGGTGGTATGGCCCAGGATGTCTGGATATACGACCTCGAAAAGGACGAGTCAAAAAGGTTGACAACTTTTCCCGGCACTGACCTGCATCCCATCTGGTATAAGGATAAGATCTACTTCGTCTCGGACCGGGAGTTGCCGCTGAACATCTACTCCTATGACCTCAAAACAGAAAAGATCGAAAAGGTCACCGACCATCCAGATTACGACGTCCTCTGGCCCTCTGGGACAGACGGTCTTATCGCTTACGAGAACGGTGGATACCTCTTCAGACTGGATCTCGAGACCGGAAGATCGCAGCGAGTCCCGGTCAACATCAACTATGACAGCCCGTATGTCATTCCACAATTCAAAAGCGTGAAAGAAAACACCGCCAGTTTTAATATCTCTCCATCAGGAAAGAGGGCGGTCTTCGAAGCCAGAGGAGATATCTACACGGTTCCCGCCAAGGAAGGGATTACCTATAACCTGACCAATACTCAAGGAATCAGGGAAATGTACCCGGTCTGGTCCCCGGACGGAAGATACATCTCGATCTACTCGGATGTGACCGGCGAGTACGAAATCTATCTGATTGACAGGGCAAAAGAGAACGTTATCATCCCTCTTACAGAAAACAGCCAGATCTGGCGCTATCCTCCGAGCTGGTCTCCTGACAGCACCAAGCTTCTTTTCTCGGACAAAAATCATGACCTGCAGGTCCTGGACATTAAAACAAAGAAGATCACCCTGATCGACAAGGCGCGGAGACGGGACATAACAGACTACGGCTGGTCTCCGGATTCAAAGTGGGTCGTTTATTCCAAGGACAGCGAGAACACGCAAGATGCAATCTGCGTCTATTCCCTCGAGCAAGGGAGATCCTTCCAGATGACTGGCGACATGTACATCGACTTTTCCCCAGCCTTTTCCGCCTGCGGGAAATATATCTTCTTCCTCTCGGACAGGGAATTCAACCTCAGCTTCTCCAGCTTTGAATTCGATTACATCTACCAGGATTCAACCAACATCTTTGCCGTCGCCCTGACAAAGGATGCTCCTCCTCTCTTCCCGGACAAAAACGACGTGGAAGAGTTCAAAAAGACCGACACTGAGAAGGAAGCCAAGGTAACTCCAAAAGTCAAAGACCAAAAAGCGCTGACCGTTAAGATTGACTTTGATGGCATCAACGGTAGGATCGTTTCCTTCCCGCTCAAGGCCGGAAACTTCACCCATATTGCGGCCGTGGAGGGCGGGATTCTCTACGTGAAAGACGACGAGCTTCACCTCTTCCAGATAGAGGACAAAAAAGACTCTCTCGTCATCAAAGGCATAGCAGGCGGGGTTCTTTCGGCTGACAGACAAAAGATCCTGTATCGTGCCCAGCAGAAATTCGGGATCATCGATCTCAAACCCGACCAGAAGGTCGGCGATGGCGAGTTGGACCTCTCTGCGTTGACGATGAAAATCGACCCGCTCAAGGAATGGCGGCAGATCTTTGATGACGGCTGGAGGATATACAGGGATTGGTTCTACGTGAAGAACATGCATGGAGTGGACTGGAAGAAAATGAAGGAAAAATACGGCCAGCTTGTCCCCTATCTTAGTCACAGAGCTGACCTTGATTTTATTTTTGGCGAGCTGGTCGGGGAATTGAACGCCGGCCACTGCTACATCAACTGGGGGGATTTTCCTCGGGTCAAGAGGATCGACGGCGGGCTTCTGGGTGCTGAGCTTCGGGCTGATGAAAAATCCAACAGGTACATCATCAGCAAAATCTACCAAGGGGAGAACTGGAATGAAAGGACCCGATCTCCCTTGACAGAACAGGGAATCGATATCAAGGAAGGCGACTATCTCATCAGCCTCAACGGCCACGATGTGACCACACGAGACAATCCTTACAGGTTCCTGGAGAATACGGTTGGGAAAAAAATACCGATAGGAGTGAATAAAAAACCCACCAAGGATGGCTCCCGGGAATACTGGATCAAGCCGATCAAGAGCGAGCTAAACCTTTTCTACCTGGATTGGGTGAATACACGAAGAGAAATGGTGGACAGGTTATCCGGCGGGAGGATCGGTTACATCCATGTCCCCGACACCTCTGTCGAAGGTAACAGGGAGCTGTTCAAAGGATTTTACGCATTGAGAAATAAAGAGGCCCTGATCATCGATGAAAGATACAACGGCGGGGGCATGGTGCCGGATGTGATGACAGAGCTTCTATCCCGGAAAATCCTGAATTACTGGGGAAGGGCAGGCCTTCTCCCTTCCCAAACTCCGGCTGTAGCTCACGAAGAGCCAAAGGTCATGCTCATCAACTATTATTCCGGCTCAGGCGGCGACATCTTCCCTTACTACTTCAAGAAGAAAAAGCTGGGCACCTTGATCGGAACCCGAACCTGGGGAGGAACAGTCGGGCTTTCCGGCAATCCCCGCTTGGTCGACGGTGGCTATACCGCCGTGCCCACCTTTGGCTTTATCGATACAGAAGGAAACTGGGCTGTGGAAGGCATCGGCGTTGAACCGGATATCGAAGTCATAGACAGACCCGAGCTGGTGGCAAAAGGAAGAGACCCAAGTCTGGAAAAGGCTGTCGAGTTGCTGCTGGAAGAGCTCGAGAAAAATCCTCCCCGCAAGGTCAAAAATCCTGATGAGCCGGACCGCTCAAAATGGATCAAGAAGAAGACGAATTAGCCTGGGTCATCCACGAAATCTGCTGTCAACACATCTTGATGAGGGAGTGTTATATATCCACTTCTGTCCCAAGACCGAGCTCCTCAGCCTTGAGCAGCACGAGCTTGGCCACGGCCACATCCTGAATGGCCAGGCCTACGGACTTGAAGAACGTCGTTTCCTCATCTGATTCACGCCCCGGAATCCTTCCGGCTGCCACCTCTCCGATCTCTCCATGAATGTTCCTGTTGGTGATCAGCCCTCCGTCTATGGATATTATCAGGTCTCCGGCTTCAGCCAGGCCGGCTTCCCGCGAGTCAACGACCACTTTGGAGCGGACAACGGTTCTGGCAGGAACCTCCTGCATTTCGGGCGTGTAGGATCCGATACCGTTGATATGGACACCCAGCTTCAGGTCGCCATCAGCAAACACAGGCCTGAAGGATGTTGTGGCTGTACAGACCACGTCGGCATCGCGGAGCGCCTGTTTCGGAGTCTGCGCCACCCGGATGTTTGAAGGAATCGGGCTTCCCCGGGCCTTCATTTCCCTGACATAGGTTCTCGCCACTCGGGTTTTCACATCATAAACCCAGGCTCTCTCGATATCTCTGACCGTACAGACTGCCTCCAGCTGGGTCCGGGCTTGTGTTCCTCCACCAAAAATCGCTGCAACCCGCGCGTCCTTCCGGGCCAATAGATCAGTGGCCAATCCTGAAGCGGCTCCGGTGCGCAGCGCCGTGATGTAGGTGCCGTCCATGACAGCCAGAGGCTGGCCGGTCTTGGCATCCACCACTATCACCACAGCGTGGATTGTCGGCAGTCCCCTTCTCCGATTATTGGGAAAAACCGAAACAATCTTGGCTGCCATAGAATCATCTTTAGTGAGATAGGCGGGCATGAAGAGTGTTATTCCGCTTCTTTTCTTGACAGGAATCTGCGTCCTCAAAGGAACTTCTGCTTTCCCGGAAGAAAGCTGGATGAAGGCCTTCTTCACCGCTTCGATGGCCTCGGCCATGTTCACGGCACGGACCACGTCATCTCGAGAAAGTATCTTGATCTTCATCGTCTCATACCACTCTTTTTTCTCCCTCTTTTATATCATCAAATCGGTCATATGCAAAGGGTTTTAAATCAAAATCAGTTCCGCCCTCCAGGATGAGCTCGCTCAGGATGTGCCCCACAGCCGGGCCCTGCTGGAAGCCGTGCCCGGAAAAGCCGATGGCACAGAAGAAGCCTTCTGCACCGGGGATCTCTCCGATGATCGGGTTGTCATCCGGTGTGATGGTATAGAGTCCTCCCCAGCCCCGAAGAATCCCTGCCCTCTCCAGGATAGGGGCCCGGTGGACCGCAGCCTCGATGACCTTTTCCATAAAATCCCTGTCCACGTGGGTGTTAAAACTGGACGGTTCGTACGGGTCGCTCATCCCCATCAAGATATTCGGCTCTTCCCCTCTAAAATAAAAGGTCAGATCCTGGTCGATGACCATGGGGACAGGCCGGGGGATGGCGTCAAAAGGCTTGGTGGCAAACACCTGGCGTCGATAGGGCTTGACCGGCAGGTTCAGGCCGACCATCCGGGCAATCTCTCCTGCCCAGGGTCCGGCTGTGTTGACCACGACTGACGCTGAGATATAGCCTTTGGACGTCTCGACGCCCTTCACCTTTCCTCCCTTGGCCCGGATTCCTGTCACTTCCCTCTTTTCCTCGATCCGAACTCCAAGCCTTCTGGCTTGGTTGGCAAATCCCATGGCCGCAAGATACGGGTCGGCATAGCCATCTTTCGGACCAAATGTTCCACCGATCAGGTCTTCGACATTCAGATAAGGCCAGCGCTGTTTGATCTCCTCAGGTGATAGGACCTCAACCGGAACCTCGAACCGACGCTGAGTGTCAGCTGAGGAGAGAAAATCATCCCAGGTCTCCTTTTTTTGAGCCAGGAAGAGGTACCCGGCCTGGTGGAAGTAGATATCCACGCCGAATTCCTGCTTGAAGTTCTCAAACACACGCACAGACTGCTGGGAGAGCCGGATGTTCGCCGGATGAGAAAATTGCTGCCGGATCCCTCCCACACTCAGACCGGTTGTGGCTTGCGCAAGGAGGTCCCTTTCCAGGAGGATAACGTTCGAGGCACCCTTTTTCGCCAGGTAGTAGGCTGTACTGGCTCCGATGATGCCTCCACCGATGATGACGATCTCAGGGGTTTTGTCCCGGCTTGGCATTTCTCTTTCTGATTTTTATGGACCAAGTCGCATTGTGCGAATCTAAGTCCCTGGTTGCACCAAAAAGGAGGCGAAAGGAAAAACCTGGTCAAACCTTGATCAGATATTCCTCAGTCAGACCTCTTTGGCCTCCATAAAGTGGAGATGACAAGCACGACGCCCACGGCGATGATGATTAACGGCCACCAATTCGTCATTCCGAAAATAAAGGAAGCACCGATAACTACCAGGACAATCCCTCCGATCAGCCTCCCTGCCATGTGCTCTCTGAACGCTGGGCTAGTGCTTCTTACAAGGGCCTCCAGGATTAAGATACAGCCCAATCCGAACAGGAAATAGGCCCACCAGTCTCCCCAGGAAAGATAATCCAAGGTTGCCAGAAGAAAAAGCACACCCAGAAGAATCAGTATCAACCCGCCCGTAATCCTGGGGTAAGGGTCTTGTCTGGGCTTTTCCTCTGCGGTTGTTTGCTCTTTCTCCAGAGCATCTTTCTCTTCATCCATGCCTGACCTCCTCTCCAAATCTCGGAATGCCGAATACGCGAAGTACCCAGTCTTCAGGTTTTCTATTTCCCCGGCCTGGACTGCGCACTCCTGTCTGATCTTCGACAGTTGGACCAGCTAAGCCCTGAACCGGAAGCAGCATATCGTATCCTTCTTTGCTGCCAGTCTATAGCATATAACACTGGTCAAATTCATTGTCAAACAGGCAAGTTTGACTTTCCGCCCTTATCTTAGTTATAAGGTACCTAAAGGGGCAAACTTTTTTGAATTCAAGAAATTGCCTTCCTCCTAGGCAGATAACAAAGACGAAATTATCTATTCTTTTCATACTTCTCCTGCCCATTCTTGGCTCTCCCCTTTGGAGCCTGGCCTCTCTTCAAAAAACACACAGATACTTGGACAGAGGGGATCGAGAACTCCTTTCTAAGCACTATGATAGAGCGATAGCGAATTACCTTAAAGGAATCCTCTACGCTCCATGGCGGGAAAAAGTTGAAGTCTGGGATGATTTGGGCTTTGTCTATCTGCAAAAAAGAGAAATAAATAAGGCGATATCATATCTTGTCCAATCCATATCTGTGCATCCGCAGAATTTCAATCCCCGGTTCTACCTTGCTCTGGCTTATATTCATAATAATGAGATCGAGTTGGCCTCCGAACAGCTTCAAACAATCGCTGAAAACGTCCAGTTTGATTCAAGCTGGATGAGGAAGGCATCAGAACTCACACTGCAAAAACCCAGCGGGAAAACCGTATCTCTCGAAGAACTGGAAAGGATAAAAACAGAAAAAGGTGTATTCCTGGAAGAAAAAAGTCCGGATACGAGGATCATCCACTTGGATGCTTTTAACGAAAAAAACGAAGCCGCTTTCTACTTTGCTCATGGAGTCGTCCTGAAAAATAAAGGGGAATTTGCCGCCTCTGAGAACAAGCTCTTTAAAGCACTGAAGGCAGGCTACAATGAATGGGAAGTGCGGCTTCATCTTGCCGATCTCTACCAGGAACACAACATGGAAGATAAAGCTGAGGAGCAGCTCAAGAAAATCTCAGCGCAGACTCCCAACTATCCCGTTCCTCTACCTTTCGAATTCAAAATCCACCATAGTCTAAGCCCTCCGAATAACCAACTGATGGAAAGCATACACACAAGGGCAATGAAAGAGCTGGAAAAAGGAAAGATCGATGGAGCCATCAAGCTCTTTGAGGAAGCAATGAACGCCAATCCAAAGTCTTTTCTCATCAACCACAACCTCGCCTTGCTCTACTTCGACACCGAAAAGATAGAAAAAGCAGCACAATACTGCGGACGAGCACTTTGGTTTCTCAACGGAGATAACGTCAATAAAGAGCATAGGATTGGTTGTCATGATCTAATGGGGAACATATTCTATCACCAGAAGAAATTCAATAATGCTCTCCAAGAATTTGCAGCCATTCTTAAAATCGATGAGCTAAATGCTGCGGGCCATTATAACCTTGGCTCTGTTCATTTCGCTCTTGGCAATTTGGAGAACGCCGAGCAAGAATGGCGAAAGGCCATCGCCTGTGAAGGAATTGCGCAGCAATTGAAGGACGAAAAAGGCACTCCAGAAACAGCCACAAAAATCTCCATTACCGTCAGAAAAAAATCCATTTCCTTTTTATCCCATGTTTCTTTGGGTCAGATGTATCTCGATCAAAATCTCACCGAAAAAGCTGCTGAAGAATATGATTTTGCCATCTTACTCAAACCTGATAATCCGCCCCCTTATTTAAAAATGGCGCAAATCTCTGAAATCCAGGGGGAAACTAGAAAAGCGAATTATTACTTAGAAAAATATCTGTACTTAGGAGGAAAGAGAACAGACGAAGTGGAAAAACTCATCTATTCATTAAAAAAGCGAAAATGAAAAATATTCACTCTATCTCAAGTCTTTGCCCGAACCATGAGCACAGAAGCTGAAGCCTGGTTAGCGACCTTATCCGTGATAGACCCGAAAAGCCTCCGCC
>JAOUKO010000460.1 GCA_029882525.1 Candidatus Aminicenantota bacterium
CTTCCATTCAACCCCCATGCTTTTGATAAAAAGCTCTTTTATTTCACATGTCTAAGGCCTGAAACAAACCAATAAAGGTGTGAAATTTTCATGGAGCTTTAACATCGCAGGTTGTAAATTAATGGGGGGCAGGTCATTAAAGCCTTGGCGTCCCTGGATTGAACAAGAGAGCAGAGTGGATGATCGCCTGAATGCCGGAAAAAGTAGCATTTCACAAAGGCTTTCTTTTTTTCTAAACCTGTTTACCCCTCTTCCGGATGGTTTGGCATTAGTCTGAGTAAGATCGTCCAAATTTGAAGAAAAAAACCCCTCTATAAGTGCGTTTTTTTTTAAATAAATTCAGGTCTCAGACTCTATATGTGCGGCTAGATAACCAAGGTAATTTCATCAAGGGATCGTTTATGGGATTTGCACTTATCTCCTAAACAATCCATGCTACTGATATTCTAGGTTTCCTGGATGACCTATCCCCCCAAACCTTCCTTGACTTCAGGGATAGCTGACAGTACAATCACTCCTAGCTTGTAAGCATTAAAAATCAGCAGAAGGAGAAAGTCAAAGATGAGTGAACAAAGAGATGTTTTAGATAAGATTAACGGAGAACTAAAAGAGTTTGAGGAAAAGTATCACGCTAAGTATTTGCTGGTGGCGACATACCCTTATGATAAGAAGTCTAGGATAAGTAGTGAGCACTTTTACCAGAGAGCCACAGAAGGAGAATTGAAGTCTCTAGTCGAAACATTACTGAGAGAGATGGAGAAGAAGTAATGCCGCCTTAACAAAGGTTCTCAAACCTCTGCTATCCTTCGATCCGCCACTCCATGTGATATGTTCGTTTCTACAAAATTTGGACAACTTGTGATATTTCTTAAGCTATGGTTTCAGCATTACCAGAAATTCCTCGACCTCTGGAAAGACGCTGACCCTGGTGTTCCTGAAGTCAAGGATGCTAAGAAGAGGGCGGAGAGGTTGAAAAGCCAGTAATAAAAGGAATTTTTAAATTATTTTGACCCTGGAGCTTCCCAACAAATTCATAATTCAAATTGATAGCTACCCAAGGGCGCAAAGGACGTTCTCTGAAGTGCATCCTTATAGAGTTGTACATTGAGGAACTTCTCCAATTTTCATTGACGCAGAATCTTCCCTGTGCTATTATCATCTTTGCTGAAATTGAAAAGACCTGTTCATTAGTAAGAACAGGCCGAAATCATAAGGGATCAGGGAAAACTCCAACAAGAAAAGACTAAATCCCTCCCTTACGAAAACTCATACATAAAAAGGAAACCAGAATGAATATTTACGTAGGCAATTTATTACGGGAGGCCACTGAAGGCGATTTGCGACAAGCTTTCGAAGCGTTCGGGCAGGTTACATCTGTTAAGATCATCACAGATAAGGACACCGGTGATTCGAAGGGATTCGGATTTGTGGAGATGCCCGACCATCAAGAAGCTAAGTCCGCAGTCTCCGGGCTTGATGGGAAAGACTTGAAGGGGCGTACTCTTAAGGTCAACGAGGCTCGCCCTCGTGACGACCGGCTAGGTGGATTTGGAGGTAAGAAACGCTTCTGATAAGCGGCACTCGGATTTTCAAGAGCATAATCACATTTTGCATTAAAGCATATTGAGAGATTGCTTGGTTTGCCCATTTGCACCTAAAAATTCGTAAGTACATCTATTATTCCGGTCAAAAGAAGGGAAAATTCTGCCTGAAGGATGGCTAATTTGTCTTCGTGATTGTTTGCTAATGTCAGGGAGTTCGATTACCGGCCTCCCTTGATATGGAGAGAGATCCTAAGTGGAATGTAAGGTGTTGTGTTCAACTATTAAATTCATAAAAGGAATGATGAATAAAAAGATAAGAGATATAAAATAAATATGGAAAAAGACAAAACTCATCAGTTCATTTTAAAAGGAGAGAAACAAGGATATCTTTTTTTTGAAGGAGTAGAGAAATCCTTCCGAGATGCTTTGAATACTGGAAAGAGTTTTGATGATTTTCTAAGCTCTATAGGTCAGCGTAGGATAAAAATACTCAATAAACATAGAGAGATTCTTCCTAAAAAAAGAAAGAGCGGCTTTGTTTCTTACAAGAGTTT
>JAOUKO010000461.1 GCA_029882525.1 Candidatus Aminicenantota bacterium
CCAGAGCTTTCACACTTTCAAGAGTCATCTCATACTTCCTCTCCACCGGCCTACCGGCTGAAGCTCCGGGAACTTTCCCTATGACAAGAAAATCAAAAATAAAATTATCTTCGGTCTGTTTATCCACATCCTTGAACAGCTTATTATCAGCTGTGAGTTCTATATTGATGACTGTATCAGGCTTGCTTTTGATGATAAAAAATAGCGATTCCCTGGCCTCAGGAAGAAGAATCCTTTCTTTATCAGGTTTTATAAGGTCGGTAACGACTTCCTGGGCAGATAGGCTGAAACAGAGAAGAAAGAGAACAGGAATACTCAAAAAGAATTTTACAGTCAATTTTTGCATCAATTCCTCCTTTTATCTGATTTCATTTACTTTGAGGTTATTGTAAGGTTGATCGTGCTTTCTCAAAAAGCCGTTATTAACTTATTGATCAATGGCTTCTTTGATTGCATCCCCGATTTCACTGACCAGGACGATCTGTCTCTTATCCCTGAATCGCCGGTTGAAATCGACCTGGTAGGAGCCTGATTTCTTTTCTTTCCTGAATGTGTAGATTATGTTTTGAGCATCGACTCCAAACTCAGCTCCAAGGGCAGCTGAGCCGTTCATCGTGATCTCCTGAACTTCGAACATCTGATGGATCAAGTGTTTAGAGGTAATATCCCAAACCTGAGTCAAATCCCCGTGATCTCCCGTCACTTCCAGCAGGATAGCCCCTGATTCCTTTAACTCGGCCAGGCTTTGCTTTATTTCTACGGCAGTCCAATTCGTCTTCTCGACCATCTCTCTCTGGATATAGACCTCATCCCAATTCACGGAAAGCCTGGCGTTGATCTTTTGAGTGATTCCTTCATACTCCATGACAAACACGGCAACGATGTTCGGTTCCAAAGGTTCTTTCAGCCTTTTGGTTATGACGACTTCCTGGTTCGGGAACAGAGGAGCTTTTCCTTCGGCCCAGAGCTCGAACTTTCCGTTTATCCTGTTGAAAACAAAGTAATTTCCCTTCAGGAATGAGACTGGGCCCTTGAGAAGGGTCTCGGGGCTTTCTTCTGCGAGATCCTTTCGTATCCTGCTGAGCTTCTCAGGCGTTAAGCCTTGGGTCAGGAAAAAACTCAAGGCTACCTCCTGGTCCTTCAGCTTGAAAAAGCTGACTTTTGGCCTGTTATCCGGACCTGAAGCGACACGGATTTCTGTGGAGATATAATAGAAGCTGTTCGGATAAGCATGGTCCTTAAAAAGGAGTATCTCTCCTTTCTTTAAAGGCGGCTCATCCAGAAGAATATCCGCAGAGAGACCTGTGACAAGAGAGATGCAGAGAACCAGAAAAGACAAGATTCCCCTCTTCATTCCTTATTTATGGACGCTAGTATTTCTACTCTTGATAAAGCGTATAGACAAAAGGATCGGTCGTGGTCTGCCATTCAGAGGTGATAGTCCTCCCGTCGCCTAAGAGCCAGGTGACCTGAAAGGAAAATTCAAGGTTGCCTTCTTCGTGATTGTACTCGTATTTTTCCCACATGGACTGCTGGGGCATGATCTTGACCTGCCGGACTCTGTCCCTGTCGAATACTCTGTTCTTGATGGTGACCGTAATGAGTTTTATGTTGTACTGGGCCACGTTCTCTTCATCAGCAATGATATCGATGGTCCTGTATCTGTGCGGAGGAGACAGGCTTATTGCCGGCTCATCAGTCTTACCCCAATTTCCTTCAACTTTTATCCCCCCCATAAAGCTCCAGGTGGTCTTGTATTCATAATTGAGCCAGCCTTCCCCCTCACCGAGCCGCGGATAGACAAAGGGAAGCATGTTTCCTTTTTCAGCAAAGGTCTTGGCATTAAAAATGACATCTCTTGTGGTCGGCTGTCCTTGGGGATGAGCTTTTTTAAAGCTCACCGTCACAAAATTGATGTAGTTTCCGAAATTGTCGAAGTCCTCGCCATCCAGGATTGAATAAACCGTGCGATCCTCCAGGTCCGGGTCATCAAGGTTGATCACATCATGAACGCGTTTGTCATTCTTGAATTTCCTGAGTATGTCGCCGATGCTGGCATCCATCGGTCCTGTATCCCTTTCCTGCCTGAGTCTTTTT
>JAOUKO010000462.1 GCA_029882525.1 Candidatus Aminicenantota bacterium
GATCGACCTCCACTGTCATATTCTGCCCGGCATTGATGACGGCGCCCGGAGTCTGGAGGAGGCAGTTGAAATGGCAAAGATTGCAGAGGCCGAGGGAATTGAAAGGATTGTGGCCACTCCCCATCTCTTCAGGGAAGGCTTTGAGTGTGAGGATCTGGGCACCATCGAGAAAAAACGGCAACTGCTCACCAGGACTCTTGAAGCCGCAAGCATCCAAGTGGAGATACTGAGAGGAGCAGAAGTTTATATCGCCCATAATTTAATAGATGAGATAAGGAAAAATCGCGACTTTCTTGTTGTAAACCATCATCCCTATATGTTTGTCGAGTTTCCATCCAACCATGTGTTCTCCGGGGTGAAAGAGCTTTTCTTTGAATTGATGAACGAGGGAATCACACCGATTATTGCCCATCCAGAGAGGAACTCGGTTTTCGCCGGGCACCCCTTATTCCTTTATGAATTGGTCCAACTGGGAAGTCTGGTCCAGGCCAACAGCGGAAGTTTTTCTGGAATCTACGGGAGGAAAATCGAACAAGCGGCTTTTCGTTTTCTGGAATTGCGTTTGGTCCATTTCATTGCCAGCGATGGACATAACCAGCGGTCTTTAGCCCCCAGGCTTTTAGAAGCAAAGGAAAAGGCAGGAGAGATACTGGGAAATGAGGAAGCGACGTCCTTAGTCAAGGATAATCCCAAGGCTGTGCTGGAGGGCGAGGATATTCCTTATTGGCCGGAAGCGGTCAAACCTTCAAAGGAAGAGAAAAGGCTGGCATTGAGGATTCCACTCTCCAAGCGCAGGGTATGAATGTTTTCATTAAATGATAACTGACTAATATTTTTCCTTGACACAAAGATGAAGAGCAGAGCTCAGGCGCTTAAAGAAGGACTGGACATAAAAGCTCAGGCTCTCCAAAGAAGGGATAGAGCGTACAGGAGGATAGTCGAGTATGGTCTCCTGGCGGTCATTATTTTCAGTCCGCTGCCTGCGGCGTCGGTCTATGAATGGTCGATACTTGTGATTCAGGTATTGGTGCTGGTGATGCTGGCGGCCTACATATTGATGAGAGAGAAGCCCCAGAGCAGCGAGCTCCTTTCCCTTTCGTTGAAATGGCCCAGATACTTGTTTTCAGGCTTATTTGTCTTCATTCTTGTTCAACTCATACCTTTGCCCCGTTTTTTAATCAAGGTCATTTCCCCCAACACCTATTCATTCCATAATCTGTTCAATCCTGATTTCGCTGAGGTCAAATTCATGAGCCTGTCTCTGATACCCTCGCACACACTCCGGGAGGGCTTAGAGCTTCTCATTTACTTCCTCCTTGGGTATTTGATAGTGAAGACCGTGACTCGACGGAAGCAGATCATGAGGATTGTTTATGTCCTGGTAATCATGGGTTTTTTTGAAGCATTTTACGGAATGTATGAGATGTATAATAAAAATCCCCGGCTGCTCTTCTTGAAAAAGGTCCATTATCTGGATGTCGTGACCGGAACTTTTGTCAATCGAAACCATCTTTCCGGTTACCTGGAAATGATCATTCCTTTGGCCGTTGGGCTGATCATAGCCCGGATAGGCCTCTTTTCCCTGGCCGGGCTGAGATGGAGAGAGAAGATCCTTCGACTGTCAGAAAAAGGGCTCTCCACAAACCTGCTTCTCACCGCAGGCATAGTCGTTATGGCTGTTGGAGTCATCTTTTCTAAGTCCCGTTCGGGGATTTTTCTCCTCGTTTTTACCTTTTTCCTCTTTTTTGAGTTGACGGTATTGTACTTTGGCAGGATGAGAGAACGGCAGAAATGGATAAAGGATTTTCTCAAGGTGAGTTTTTTGGCCATAACCATAATTGTTCTCCTGATAGGGATGGGATCTGTCATAGAGAGATTTGCGCTTGATGACCTGCTCCATGAAGGCAGGCCGGTTGTCTGGGGCAAGGTCGTCTCCATCATCGGAGACTATCCTCTGTTCGGAACAGGTCTGGGGACATTTGCGTCAGTCTATCCGGCCTATGACGAGAGCGGAGGATCCAGGCGTTATTCTCATGCTCACAATGATTACCTTGAGTACCTATCAGAGATTGGAATCATCGGATTGATAACGTTTT
>JAOUKO010000116.1 GCA_029882525.1 Candidatus Aminicenantota bacterium
TGAGGGAGAAAAAGAAAATGAACTTCTGGAAGGCATCCGCTCCCATCTCGAAGAGGGGCGAGGAATCCGTGAGCTCGAGCTTTCTCCTCAGGAAGAAAAGCTTATCAGCAGCTTCGCCTTCCTCAGCCAGAAGATGCTTCTCCATATGGTCAACGTCGACGAAAAGAATATCCCTTTCATCGAATCCCCGGAAAAATTTTATCCTTCCCTGAAAAAAGGAACCGCAGTCCAGGCGTTCTGCGGAAAGATCGAGACGGAAATCCTGGAGCTGAAGGATGAGGAAAAGGAAGCCTTCCTTACCGAGTATGACCTGCGGGAGCTGAGCGCCCCAAAATTCTTAAAGGCTTCCTACGACCTTCTCAACGTCATCACCTTCTTCACCATCGGCAAAGAAGAGGTCAAAGCCTGGATGATCCGTAAGAACTCGACCGCTCTGAAAGCTGCAGGCGCGATTCATACGGATATCGAAAAAGGGTTTATCCGGGCTGAAGTCGTCCCCTGGGAAGTACTCGTCCAGCACGGCTCCTTCCAGGATGCCAAGGAAAAGGCGGCCTTGCGTCTTGAGGGAAAGGATTATCTCGTCCTGGATGGCGATGTCATATATTTCCGGTTTGCGACATGAAAAAGACCTTCGAGATCACATCATCAGAGAAGCGCTCTTCTGCCCGGACAGGGATCATTCACACTCCCCATGGGGCCATCGAAACTCCTGCCTTCGCCCCAGTAGGAAGCCAGGGAACCGTCAAGGCCCTCCCCCACAGCTTTCTTCAAAGCCTGGGGGCACAGCTCATCCTTGTCAATTCCTACCATCTGTTTCTCCGGCCCGGGGTGGAAACCATCACCCGGCTGGGTGGACTCCATTCTTTTATTTCCTGGGACAGACCGATCCTCTCTGACAGCGGCGGCTTTCAGGTCTACAGCCTAACGCCTCTCGTCAAGGTGAAAAAAAGGGGAGTCGAATTCTCTTCGCATCTGGATGGAACAAAAATTTTCCTCACCCCTGAGGACGTGGTGGATATCCAGGTCAAGCTCGGCTCAGATATCATGATGACTCTTGACCACTTCCTCCCTTTCCCTTCCTCTGAAGATAAGATGAAAGGCGCAGTCGAGCTGACAACTCAATGGGCCAGGCGCTCAAAAGAGCATTTTCTCCGGCAGGACTCCAGGCAGCTTCTCTGGGGGATCAGCCAGGGAAGCACCTATTGGAACCTGAGGAAGAAGAGCATCGAAGCTCTCCTGGAGATTGATTTCAGCGGCTACGCATTGGGCGGGCTGGGGCTGGGAGAGTCGAAATCACAGCTCCTGGAAATCATCGAAAAATCCGACTCCCTCCTCCCTAAGGAAAAGCCCCGCTATCTCATGGGCATCGGCTATATCAGAGATATCCTGGAGGCTGTGGAAAGAGGGATTGACCTGTTTGACTGTGTCCTTCCCACCAGAAACGCTCGAAACGGAACGCTCTTCACCAGCAAAGGAAAAATCGTCATCAAAAACGTGAAATACGCCGATGACCAGAGGCCGATTGATGAAAACTGCTCATGCTACACCTGCCAGAATTTCTCCCGCGCTTACCTGCGCCACCTTTACGAACGCCAGGAGATTAGCTCGGCCATCCTCAACACCATCCACAACCTCTACTTTTATCTTGACATCTTCAGAAAAATTAGGCAATCTATTCAATCAAATTCGTATCAACGCTTAAAAAGTATTATAATGAAAGAAAAAGAGGAAGAAGATAAATGATTTTTTCAACACTTTTCGCATTTTTCCAGCAGGCCCAGCCCGGCGCCCGTCCCCAGGGAAGCTTGCTCACAGCGATGATTCCCTTCATTCTTGTCTTCGTGATTTTCTACCTGCTCCTCATCAGGCCCCAGCGCATGAAGCAGAAAAAGCACCAGGAAATGGTAGAACAGCTCAAACCCGGAGACAAAATCATCACAGCCGGCGGGATACATGGGACTGTTATGGGAGTCCAGAAAGACAAGATCGAATTGAAAATCGGAGCCAACGTCAAGGTCGACATCGCTAAAAACTCCATCGCGGTCATTCTCACTCCCAAGCTGAAAGAAAAAGAGAAATAGAATCTCGTTGATTTGATTTAAAGAACAGAAATAATTCTCAGTCACTGAAATTTGACATACATCATGAAAAAAAACCTGCGCTGGAAAGTCATTCTGGTCTTAATCGTAATCGGACTCGCTATTTTTCTCGCTTACCCGCCAGGTGAAAAGATCCACCTCGGTCTCGACCTTGAAGGAGGCATGCATCTTGTCCTGGAAGTGATCACGGAAGACGCTTTGAGCATCGAAACAGACCAGGAAATCCTCCGCCTCGAAGAAGAACTGAAGAAGAAAAAACTAGAGTATAAGATTGTCGCTAAAGAGGGAATCAGCCGGTTCTCGATTCAGGAAATCAACCCGGCACAGGAAAGAGAGATCAGCGACCTCCTGGACGATAATTTTAGAGATTGGAATTATTCCGTCACGGGCAGCACCGTATCCGTTTCCTTAAAGCCTGCCGCTGTAAATTATTTAAAAGACCTTTCGGTCAAGCAGGCCCAGGAAACGATCCAGAACCGGGTTGATGAGCTCGGCCTGGCTGAGCCCACCATTCAGAGGCAGGGCACGGGCAACAGGATCATCGTGGAGCTTCCCGGGGTCGAGAACCCGGACAGGATCAAAAACATCATCAAGACAACCGCCCTTCTGGAATGGAGGCTGGTTTTGGGGGGACCCGCTCCAGATCAAGAGACTTTACTCCGGGATCTCGGCGGAGAAATCCCCCCTGACCAAGAAGTCCTCAAGGGAGACCCGGAAAGAACTGAAGGCGGTTATTACCTCGTGAGCAAGGTGGCCCCGGTTACGGGACAGGACCTGATCAATGCCCGCCGTTCGGTGGACGAATGGAACAATCCGGCTGTTTTATTCACCTTGAACGCAGAAGCTGGCCGAAGATTCTACAAGTTCACCTCCGATAATCTTAACAAACCTCTGAGCATCATCCTTGACGGCAAAATCCAGGAAGTGGCAACCATCCGGGACAGGATTCCGGATCGAGGGGTGATCCACGGCACCTTCACCGTCGAACAGGCTGAAGACCTCGCCCTCATTCTCAGAGCCGGGCCTCTTCCTGCGACAGTCAAATACCTGGAGGAAAGGTCGATCGGCCCTTCTCTGGGTAAAGACTCCATCAGAAAAGGCCTTTCTTCCATGGTCATCGCTCTCATCCTGGTTATTGTCTTCATGGTCTTCTACTACCGTCTTTCCGGATTCAACGCTGTCGCAGCTCTTACCCTGAACATCCTTATCATTATGGGAATCCTCGGTTACCTTGGAGAGAATGCGGTGCTCACGCTCCCTGGTATAGCAGGGATCATACTGACCATTGGTATGGCTGTGGACGCCAATGTCCTGGTTTTTGAAAGGATACGCGAAGAGCTGAGTTCAGGAAAGAATGTATGGAGTTCGATCGCATCCGGTTTCTCCCGAGCTTTCCGGACCATCCTGGATGCCAATGTGACAACTATCATTGCCGCTATTTTTCTGTTCCAGTTTGGAACCGGCCCGATCAGAGGGTTCGCCGTGACTCTGATCATCGGCATTACAGCCAGCATGTTCACGGCCGTCTTTGTTTCGCGCCTGATCTTTGACCTCACTCAATCCAGGAAGAAAAAGAGAGAAAAGCTGAGCATCTAAAATGCAGATATTCAAACAGCCCCACTTCAAGTTCATGAAGTACAAATACATTGCCTTTGCCTTTTCTGGGATCATCATCATTTCCGGGATCATCAACATCACCAAGGGGAAAGGTCTGACAGGCGGAATCGACTTTACCGGGGGCACGCTGGTTCAAATCCGGTTCAAAAATCCCTATCCCATCGCTGATTTGAGGCAGGCTTTTAGAGATGCCGAGCTGGGAAGTCCGAGGTTACAGAGATTAGAGGAAGAAGGCGAAAGAGAATATATCATAAGGACCACGAGCCCTGAATTAGAAACAGAGCAGGACCAGGAAGCCCATGAGATCATGGGGAACAGGATCGTCGACGTCCTCACCAAGGGAGAAGACCGGTCAGCCCTTGCCAGAGGATTAGCGGACCTCAACAACATCGACACCGACGAACTGACATCCATCCTCCTCCCCTCATTTCCTGAAAATACCCAGGAAATTGCGAGTATGATCATCAACTTAAGGGAATCGGATGATTTCAAAGGAATCATCGAAAACTATGACCAGCTTCTCGAGGCCGGAATAGACCAGAAAGTCGTCGACTTCCTGAAAGAAAAAACCTTCATGGGAAGCCTGTCTGTAAAACGCAGGGAGTCGGTCGGGCCACAGGTCGGCAGTGAACTGAAAACAAGGGCAACTCAGGCCACGATCTGGGCATTGATCGGAATGCTCATCTATATAGGACTCCGGTTCAAGTTTGCCTATGGTGTCTCTGCTATTTTAACGCTGGCTCATGACGTCCTGTTCACTCTGAGTATTTTCTCCTTCACCAACAGAGAGATCAACCTTCCCGTGATCGCAGCCGTTCTCACCATAGTCGGATACTCTCTGAACGATACCATTGTCATCTTCGATAGAGTCAGAGACAATATCAAAGCAATGAGAAAGCATCATTTTGAAGATATCCTCAATACGAGCCTCAACCAGACCCTGAGCCGGACCGCGATCACTTCAGGAACGACCTTTTTGACGGTTTTTGCGCTCTTTGTCTTCGGAGGTGAAGTCATAAACGATTTTGCCTTTACCATGATTATCGGAGTCATCATCGGAACCTACTCCTCCATATACCAATCCTGTCCTCTCCTCTTTTTCTGGAATAAGATATTCAAGCCAAAAAAAGGGATGGGAAAGTGACATTTTTGGCGTCTCAAATTAAGCTTGTAAAATGAGTTTATTTGCTTTATACTTTTTAATTGGCTAGATGAGTAGTCTAATTTCGAGGTAAAAAATGGCTGAAAAAACCAAGCCTCAACAACAAGAGGAAACTTCCGGCCTTTTCAAAGACTCATTCTTTATTGGAGAAAAGGGAACCGCCCGAAAAGCCATTGCTTTTCCTGTTGCTTTGATTTTGCACGTCTTCCTCGCTGGAGTTATGATCATCGTCCCACTCCTCAGCACCCAAAGCCTGCCGTCAGTAGAGATCTACAGCGCATTCCTTGCGCCTCCCCCGCCTCCCCCGCCTCCTCCACCTCCTCCGGCTAAAAAACGCGCCAGCTCCACCAGAAGAACCAGAATCCGTCCTGTCCAGTCCCGCACTACCGTCGAACCAGGTAGACTCGTCGCCCCAGTCGAGATCCCCGAAGAAATCTCCGAAGAAGAGCTCTCCGATATCGGTATCGAAGGTGGAGTCGAGGGCGGAGTAGAGGGTGGAGTCGTCGGCGGCGTCCTGGGTGGCGTTGTTGGCGGTGTCCTCGGTGGTGTTGTCGGTGAGGTCGAAGCCCCGATCAGAGCGGCCGGGGAGATCAAACCCCCCAAACTGCTGAGAGAAGTGCCCCCCCTCTATCCTGAGATTGCCCGCCAGGCAAGAGTGGAAGGTGTGGTCATCGTCGAGGCCACGACCGATATCTATGGAAGAGTGCAGAGCGTGAAAGTCCTCAAGTCCATCCCGCTTCTTGACCAGGCAGCTGTGGATGCGGTGCGTCAGTGGCTTTATGAGCCGATGGTCATCAACGGCCGCCCCAGAGGCGTTATCTTCGTTGTTACTGTTACATTTAAATTAAAATAAGAAAAGCTGTAAATGGCTTTCTAACTTAAAAAGGAGGTACGAAGAATGGAATTTGGTCTAGTACAAATGTGGAACCAAATGGGAACCCTAGCTAGAATAGTTGCGATCCTTTTGTTTTTCCTCTCCATTGTCTCTATTTATCTCTTTATCGAGAGGCAACTTGTTTTCGCCAGAGCTAGGAACAAATCCAAAAAGATCGCTCCAGTGCTAGCAGGATTGCTGAAAAAAGGACAAATCGAGGAAGCCCTGAAACTTTCTTCCAAGAAAGAGAATAAGGGGAGCCATTTAGCCCGGGTGACGGCGGCTGGAATCAGAGAGTTCTTGGAAGGAAAAGAGCACAATCTCAGCCTGGAAGAACAGATCGAGACTGCCCAGAGAGGTTGCGATAGAGCTTCCATTATCTTCACTCAGGAATTGAAGAGAGGGTTGAGTACTCTGGCAACGATCGCCACATCCTCTCCGTTTATCGGTCTTTTCGGAACAATCGCGGGAATCATCAATGCTTTCCGCGGAATGGCCGAGACAGGATCTGGTGGACTCGGCGCTGTCTCTCAGGGCATTGCTGAAGCGCTTATCACAACAGCCTTTGGAATCGGAGTGGCTATCATCGCTCTGTGGTGTTATAACTTCTTGAGCACAAGGATCGAGATCTACGTTGCCGAGATGTCCAACACCGCGTCTGAAATCGCTGACTTCTTCATCAGAAGGGAAGGATCAAGGGGATAATAAGAAAGCCCATTCCGAATAACCTAGTGAACAGGGAGGCTTAAATGGCATTTACAGTTGGAGAAAAAAAAGGTGATACAATCTCCGAACCTAACGTTGTTCCTCTGTGCGACATTCTGCTCGTGCTGCTCATCATCTTCATGATCATGACGCCTCTGATCAAAGCGGGAGTCGACGTTGACCTGCCTGCCGCTCTCAACACGGTTGGTATGGATGAAAATCCAGAAGTCATCCTGGCCATCAAGCAAGACGGGTCTCTGTTTCTCAACCAGGAACCTATAACGCAGGAAAATCTACAGCTCATGGTGGAAGAAGCGTTCATGACAGCCACAGACAAGAAACTCTACCTGAGAGCAGACGGGAATCTGGAATACGGCAAAATCATAGATATTGCCATGATACTGCAGGAGGCAGGAGTAGAAATAGTCGGGATCATCACAGAAGTCAGGGCTGAAGGGGAAGTTTCTCGATAATACATACGAATCCTAATTTTATCAAGACGCATTCATACCTTTGAATTCCCAAGGGGAGAAGAAAGATAACTTTCCAAACTTTCTTTTCCCCTTGGAACCCACCCCAAAGCTTCACGCCAGATAGTATCACTTTCCATACACAAATAAAGGGGTACTTTCTCTCCCCCATTTTCTTTTAGGCAGCGGATGATTCTTTTATAAAGGTCAAGGCGGCTGGGGCGAAAATACCTCAGCTTTCCATCCAATCCCTTGACCATCTCTTCATAGATTATTTTGGTCCGGGGAAACCTCTCCTGAATTATCGGTTTAAGGGAGGGGGGAAACCTCAAACTTCCGAGGCTTATCCAGGCAATCTTTCCCGGACTTATCCTATTCAACAATCTTGCTATCAATGACTCATATTCTACTTCGCAACCCGGATATCTGATGAGAGGGTCGAAATGGAAACCGACAAAGAATCCTTTATCAGCAACTCTCCGGGCAGCGTCAATTCTCTCCTCCACTGGAGGGGCATTCTTCTCCTCTGATCGGGCTATCCTTGGCGAATTCAAGGACCAGGAAATCACAATGTTCGAAGCTGGTTCTGTCTCCAAGATATTCTGGATATTGACCGTCTTTGTCTTCAGCTCAAAGAGGACAGGACCTTTCCCTCTGAAATAAGAAATCAGGTCTTTAGAATTCTCGGTGATATGGTCCAGCACCAATGAATCGCCGAGCTCACCCGTACCGATACGGAGAGCCCTCCCCTTATTTTTGTTAATAAAAGCATCCAGCTGCTTCCATAGATCTTCACGGTTGGCATGGACGATGAGTAGGGGATCGTATAGATAATGCTGGAGGATGCAGTAGGTGCAATCCAGAGGACAGTTGAGGTCGAGGTTGATGATGAAGTAATTGCAGCCGATGTATTGCGGAGTACAGGGACAGGGTTTGATGAATTCGCCCTTCTGGGACGTGATGAAAAGGTCTTTTTTTCCCTGCTGGACGGCATCCCTTGAAATTCTTCTCTCTTCCAGAAACCTTTGGGGATTGCTGACCGTCTCTGTTGGGACCTGACTTAGATTCTTCAATATCCTTTTGGTTAAAGGCATGTTGCGGCACTCTTCGTCGATAAAGATTTTCCGGGGGACAAACCTTGACTTCAGCATAGAAATTATTCCAGTTTAAAAATCTTAGCAAAATCTTTTCTGGCAGATAATTCCTCAAGCTTGAGAAGACCGGCCTTAAGCTGCTCTTCGCTCTTAAAAGTAAACCTGACGGTAAAATCCTCCTCTTCAAAGAAAGGAGATGGATTGATGTCTATCTCCTTAGGCCAGTCTACTTTCTTCAGCAAAGATTTAAAAGAGTCCTGCATCGAGGAGAGCGCAGGATATCTTTTCTTCTTCAAAAGGAGCCGAATGCTGTCTGCCTTTTGAAGAGGTGTCAGGGTTTCATACTGCTGGATGGCCTGGAACTCCGGGGAGAGGAGGATCTTTTGAGCAGGGATA
>JAOUKO010000117.1 GCA_029882525.1 Candidatus Aminicenantota bacterium
TGAAATACACGGGAATGGCGTTAAAAATCTGAAGGAAGCGATGCCCTTCCCGTGTATCTCACCCGCACTATCTGGAAGAGAACCGTTTAAATTTACTTTGTGAACTGATGACTTGTTGGCTAAAATGCTTTTGGGGATAATCGAGGATTGATTTTCAAGAGCACTTTTTATACATATAGCATGAGCTAATGTCAATGCAGTAAATAAGGTCACAATCTCTAGGCGGCCTGAAGCTGCCCTCAGCCCCCGGCCCCCGAGGGAACCTGTCCCGTCGGTTCCCCCCGTCGGATAAGCCGACGGGTCCCCCCTCCTCTACGGGGGCTTGAGGGCAGCATTCATGCCGCCCAAGATGGGATGTCACACGAATTATTGTGTTAATATAATTATTATGAATGAGGATAACAATCCCATGAGTTAATATACCAGGAGGACGATAAAATGAGCAGCCTCTATTTCGCTAAATCACCAGCATTAAGGGAGGAACAAAGTGGCTAATTCAAAGGAAAAACCAGTCGAAGAAGGAGGGCTTTCTTCAGGAAAACCTGTTTATACGGGCGAGAGAAAAAAAGTGTTTAATTTCAGGAAAAAAAGGTCCAAAAAAGCGGGACTTCCCCCAGGAACTCCGGTCTACGTGGGCGAGAGAAAGGATGAAAAGGTCAGGATTTCAGTCCTGGATTATGATGAATTGAATTATCAAGAAAAGGAAGTCAAAGACGTGGAGGAGTGTTTTCCGTTTAAAGATACATCCACCGTAACCTGGATCAACATCGATGGTATCCACCAGGTCGATATCATCGAGAAGATCGGGAGAAATTTTGACCTTCACCCGCTCATCCAGGAAGACATCGTGAACACCGAGCAGCGGCCAAAGATCGAGGATTTCGGCAATTACATCTATGTCGTGCTCAAAATGGTCTATCATGATGAGAATGACGGTGAGGTCAAGATCGAACAGGTCAGCCTGATCCTCGGTGAGAATTTTGTCATCTCCTTCCAGGAAAAAGAAGGAGACATATTCAACCATGTGAGAGAGAGGATAAGAAACGGAAAAGGACGCATCCGGAAGATGAAAGCGGATTTTCTGGCATACTCACTGCTGGATGCGGTTGTCGATAATTATTTTTTCATCCTGGAGAAGTCAGGCGAGCAGATCGAAGAACTGGAGGATAAGGTTGTATCCCAACCCAAGCCTGAAACACTGCAGGAGATTCACAAGTTAAAGAGAACGATGATTTTTTTGCGGAGGTCAGTCTGGCCCTTGAGAGAAGTCGTCAATAACCTTGAGAGGGGTGAATCTTCGCTCATTCAAGAAACCTCGCGTATCTACCTCCGGGACGTCTATGACCATACGATTCAGGTTATCGATTCAGTGGAGACTTTCCGCGACATGCTTTCCGGGATGCATGATACCTATCTCTCGAGCATCAGCAACCGCATGAATGAGATCATGAAGGTTTTGACCATCATCGCTACAATATTCATTCCACTGACTTTTGTGGCGGGGGTTTACGGCATGAATTTTAAATTCATGCCCGAGCTCGATTGGAGATGGGGCTATTTTGCAGTCTGGCTAATTATGGCTGCCGTTGCTGTCTTGATGATTTTTTACTTTAAAAAGAGAAAATGGCTTTGATCAAAAAATAAAAAAAAGGGCCGCATCTCAACATTTCATTATCGGCTTTGTCGATTTTAAGAAATGTCGAATGTTGAGATGCGATCCCAATTTATTCGCTTAATTTCTCACCGCAGTGCGGGCAGACCTTCCAGTTCTCTTCGGTCGGTTTGTTGCATTTCGGGCACACCGCATGGAGCCGCGCCGCACAATAGGGACAGAACACATAAGTCGTAGAGACCTGTTTCTGGCACTTCGGGCATGTCTGCAGGGCGGGCGCCGCTCTCTGCGCTGGCACAATATCTGAGCGAACGATCAGATAGATTATCAACCCGATCAGGTTCCCGATCAGCACCAGCAGAGCCCAGAGTATCCCGTTCATGCCCCGGCGCTCCGCATCCCGGTAAACCCAGACGATCACCAGGATCCAGATGATCAACAGCGCAAGAGAGAAGATGGAATAAAAGGAGTAACGGAACCATGAAGGACCAATACGGTCTATCTTTATATGGGGAAGGTCAAATGATTCGATCGCCCCGGAGAAAATGCCGAACGGAGCAACAATAAAAGGAGTTATACGTGCCGCTAGCCATAATATAACTAATACTAATAGGATAAGCCCTATTGTTTTTCCGGCTGAAGTCGCCATTTTAAACCTCCTTAGCCATGCCCTTATGGCTCGCAGGGCATGGAATTGAATATGTTCTATGACGCATTTGCGTTCGCCATACCGTTAAAATGCTCCCTCTTCGAGTGATACTTGCGAACGAGAATCGGTGCGAAGAAAAGCATCACCGCGTTCTGGATGATAAGGGTCAGAACCGCTGCCGCTTTGAAGGACAGAGTCTGGTCCAACCTGATCTCTCTGATGACCGGGAATATGATAACCATCGTCAGGAGAGTCAGCACGAAGAGAGTGACCCAAACGTAGACGGGAATGGGGCGGGAGAGAGTCCGTGAGGAATTTTTTTCCAGAGCAGCTTCCCGCTGCTTTTTCATCTCAGCATAACACCGCAGCCGGGTATTTTCGACCAGGTCTGCCGAGAGTTCGGGCATCGGCATGGCCTTGATGCCTGTCCTGATTTTTCCCAGCTCTTCTTGGAAGCGAGCACAGTGTGAGCAAAGGCCCATATGCTGTTCGATGGCCTTCAATTCTTCCGAGCTGAGGTCCTCATCCCAGGAAGCGATAATCAAGCGCTCGATGTCTTTACATCGCATTTTATTTCCTCTTTAGGATTATATTTTGTCTTATATTTCGAGAGTTCCTGACGGAGCCGTTTGACGGCCCGGTACATCAGAGACTTGACCGTTCCCACCGGAACCCCGAGAATATCGCTGATCTCCGCTTGTTTAAAACCTGCGATCTCCTTGAGCACGAACACGCGGCGCTGCCGTTGCGGCAAGCTGTCCAGCGCCTGATGGATATCCCTGCCCATTTCTGTCCGCAGCCCCTGGTCCTTTGAATCGGCCGGGAGAATATCCTGCTGAACAGGGAAAGAGGCCTCTTCTTCCTCATGAGCTTTGGCTTTCTCCAGCAGGAACAGCCTTCTTATCCGTTTCTTGCGCAGTTCATCCCGGTGCAGGTTGATGACGGTGGTGAATATCCAGGCTTTAATGCCTCTCATGTCTACCTCTTTAGGCAGCTTTTCCACAATCCGGAGCCAGGCTTCCTGATACAGGTCTTCTGCGTCTCCCCTGTTTCTGGTGAGATGATAGGCGAAACTGAAGACTTCATTCTGGTATCTCCCGTACAGCTCATCGAACTGAGGATGAATGGCCTGTCCCGTCTCATGTTCGCGCTCTAATCCATTGGTTTCCATGGATTTTTGTGTTTCACTTCTGGATTTCATTAGCTAAGACGTATGAAACCTTAAAAAGTTCTAGTCAGACGAAAAAATTGCTGAGAGAGTCCTTGCCGCACCGGAAAGGTCTTAATTTCCAGAGTTTCAGGTCATAAGCTCCGAACTTTACCTTAACAGCCAAATTTCTTTATCCCCTGATGATTCTATCGCCTAAAGCCGCCACAGAAAAGATGCCTTGAAAAAGAACCCTCTTTTTGTCTCCAGAAACCTGTCTGAAGAAACATATTCACTGCCCGCCCACTCCACTTTCTCGTACAGAGAACCGTAGCCGACATGGATCACGGTCCCTGGAATGTAGGTGAAGGAAGCGAGAAAGTCTGTCATCAGGCGCTTCCTGAAAGAATTGTACTCCACGATTCCCCTGAAAAAAAGGTATTTATTCACCTGAAAGATGTTTCTGCTCCGGATTATCGTGTAGTCGTATTCCTTGACAGAGTCGGAATCACGGTAAAAATCAGAGTAGGTGAAGTTCAGGATGAAATGGAGCTTTTGCGAAGGCTGGTAGATAATTTCCGCCGCTCCATCGCTCCCGCTTCCCTGGTAGGGGTCGGCCACGTAGCGTATCTTTTTTCCGTAGGTGTAGGAGAGGGCGAATGATAATTGTTTGGTGAACTGGCTGCTTCCCGTCAGCCTCACCTTGCTGGTATTGAACCTCTCTTTCAGAAAGACCTCGGTCGCATACCGGCCGCCAAACAGGAGCATCGAGTTTCTGGGGAAGATCAGCCTCAGGTCCAGAGAATTGAAGGTCTCGTAGAGACCGCTGGATTTATCCTTGATCTGGGTGCTGTGGATCATGGGATCGATCCTCTGGACTATTTTTGATTTCGGATAGAACATGCGCAGGACTCCGGACCTGAACCGTCTCAAGCCTGTCCGGGTGATGTAGCCTGTTTCAGTCTGGAAGTCCTCCCCGACATCCTGAAGCCCCAACTGGAGAATCCAGTTTCTGGTGTTGTAGAAATAATGCAGACCCAAGGCAAGTCCATCGTCCCTTTCCGAGGCCTGGTCAAGCTTTGTTTGAGAGCCAAAGAGATGATAGCCGAAGAGGCTTGACTTATTGAGCCTGATCTGCCCGTCAATCCCTGCCACTCTGTTAAACCCGCTGGCGCGCTCTCTCCCGGTGTAGAACGCGCCGAGGAAGCTGTCCTTGGCCAGAGCCCTCTTGTAGCGGAAGATGCCGAAATGGGCCTGCTCCTCGGGTTCTGTATCAGGCAGCTCATCCAGGGCATATATGGAGGCGATGGTGTTTTTTTCCCCGATCCTGCCGTTCAGCTTCAACCCCACCAAGGGATCGACGATGGTCCTGGTGTGCACCACCTCCACGATAGGGTCTCCAGAATTGTATCCTCCGAAATTGAACTTTTCCAGACCCTCGAGGAAGAAGGGCCGCGTCTCAGGATAAAAGAGAGCATACCGCAGGTTGAAATCCACCTGTCCGGCATCCGCTTCGACCTGGCTGAAATCGGGATTGTAGGTTCCATCGAAGATCAAGTGCGAGGTGATCCCGTATTTAGCCGTTAGACTTTTGCGATTACTTCCGGCAGAGACCCACTCTCCTTCATCGTCCCTACCCGTCTGGCTGTAGGTAAAGGCGGGGAGGATTTCAAAAAGGGTGTAGTGTTTTATCTCGTGAAAAATAATGGTCCTTGTCTGAGTCAGAAAATTCGGACCCTGGGCCGGGTCCAGCGATGGATAAGTCCCTGCTTCGGAGCGGCGGCTGATCCAGCGCTCAAAGATCACGCCCATCTCGACAGGGTTCTTGTGGGAGAAACGGATGCTTTTAAAAGGGATTTTCAGCTCGATGGCGTAGCCCTCATCATCGATTTTTCCGCTGCTGTACCAGACTATATCGACGTTGAAATCCTCTTCTCCGCCCTCGAACCTGGAGTCCATCTGGATTCCCAGGGGATTGACATAAAGGGCATACAGAGACTGATGGTCGTTAAAGGAGTCCAGATTGATGCAGATCCAGTCATCAGCCCGGATATTGTCCCGCCTGTTGACTGTGGCTTTGATCTTATCGGGCTGGCTGTCATAGCAGCGGAAGGCAAAATACAGGTTCTCCCGGTCATAGGCATAATAGACCACGGAATTTTCGACCATGCCTATGCCGTAATCCGGATGATAGGTCTTGAATCCTGTCTCAGATGGAGCCTGCTGCCACACCGGATCATCCAGCTTGCCGTCGATGACAGGAGGGATTTCTGTTCTAAAGGGGATGAGAGGCTCAAGCTTTTCCTCTGTCGACGCAGGCAGCGCGGCCAGGGATATCAACACACTCATCGATGCCATGAGAAAAATTTTTCTGTAGATTTTGAGTTTGAGATGTCTGGTCGTCATTTTATCATGGCCCGTGTGAAATGAATTTTTTGAGGCATAAAGATTTGCTTATACCTGAAGAATATTCGCAAGTCAACTTGGAGGGGGAACTGTGATACTAGAAAAAGGGGCCAGGCCCCTTTTTTTGTTTTGTTTGATTTCGCCCTGACTCTTGACTATGATAAGAGGACGAGAAAGCCGGTGAACAGAATGCTCCTCTCCTGGGGGATACCGCTTTTTCTGGTTGGCTTCATCTGTATCATTCAGGGCCAGGAGAAAGAGGACAGAAAAGCTGAGCTCTGCCAGGGTTATTATCTCAGCGAGGAAGCAGCCAAACATCAGCTTGATGAGTTCTCCCGAACCTATGGCACTTTAGCGGAGTGGAAGGCCCGGGCCGGACGCATTCGCAAGGGTATCCTCACCGGAGCTGGGCTTCTGCCCCCGCCGGATAAATGCGCCCTCAATCCGATTATTCACAGCAGGCGTGTCTATAATGATTACACCGTGGAAAACGTTGCTTTCGAGAGCCTTCCCGGTTTCTTTGTGACCGGAAACATGTATCGTCCTCTCTCAGGCCAAAAGCCTTTGGCCGGGATACTCTGTCCGCACGGACACTTCAAACAAGCCAACGGAGGAGGACGGTTCAGACCTGACCATCAGATCCGGTGTGCGACCCTGGCCCGGATGGGAGCTGTAGTCCTTTCCTATGATATGGTAGGCTGGGGAGATTCAACCCAGACCACGCACGACCATCCCAGGGTCCTGGCTCTTCAGCTCTGGAACAGCATCCGCGCCGTCGATTTTCTTCTCTCTCTTGAGGAGGTCGACCCTAAGCGTCTTGGTGTGACCGGCGCCTCAGGGGGCGGGACTCAGACTTTCCTCTTGGCCGCTGTGGATGACCGGGTTTCCGTGTCGGTTCCTGTGGTCATGGTCTCAGCCCATTTTTTCGGAGGATGCGACTGCGAAAGCGGGTTGCCCATCCACAAAAGCCGTTTCCATGTGACAAACAACGCGGAAATCGCCGCATTGGCTGCTCCTCGACCTCAGCTTCTCATTTCCTGCGGTAAGGACTGGACCAAGAACACGCCTGAGGTCGAGTTTCCCTACATCCGGAACGTCTACCGTCTTTTCGGAGCCCAGGATCGGGTCGAGAATATCCATCTGGCTGAGGAAGGCCATGATTACGGACCGTTGAAACGCGCAGGAGCTTATAGATTTCTGGCGGAACACCTGCGTCTTTCGCTCGAGAGGATCTATAAGCCGGAATATGATGGCTCGGTTGATGAGAGCGGTGTTACCGTAGAAGAACAGGAGGTTATGCGTGTCTTTAACAGCCATCATCCCCGTCATGCTCACGCTCTCAAGAGCGATGAGGCAATCACCAGGGCTTTGACAGGAAAGTAATAGTCTATATTGACAAATATTTATCTGTGTTGAGCTTGTAATCATTGTCAAAATTGGTGTAGAATTCATCCATCTTGAAATAAGCAATACTCGTATGGGTGCTTATGAGCGAGGCGCAATCCTTTATTCAAATCTGGTCTTGTGTTTTCTGTTGTCATTAATTTGGGCATGAGCAAAACACAGACCGTTTATTTATATTTAAACAAAGAGTTAAAAGCACCAAGAATATGAAATGTGATGAGAGGAGGCGGAGATGAAGAAAGTTTGGGGATTGTTTTTTTGGAGCTTTATTGTCTGGGCAGCGATCTTCATCATGACTTCATGCAGCGGAGGTGATGAGAACGGAGAGCCCACGCCTTCAGCGCCAGGTGCGCCCACGATCGAGGAGGTTTACTCAGAAAACAGGGAGATTGCGGTTCTCTGGGATGTGGTCAGCAGCGCGAGTACCTATAACCTGTACTGGAATACGACCGGCGGCGTGACGACCTCGGATACCAGCGTCACCGGCCTTCGGACTCCCTATTACGTCCATACCGGATTGAGTCTGTTCAAAACCTATTCCTATGCTGCCACAGCCGTGAACGCAGGGGGAGAGAGCGGTTTGTCGAATGAGGTGAGCGCCGCGCCTGTGGATATTCCCGAAGAATTGCAGAAGAGGTTATCTTCGGATGCTGCGGCTGGGGATTTCCTGGGCTGTTCTGTCGATATAAGCGGTGATTATGCCGTGGCAGGTGCGGTGTATAAAATAAGTGCTGGATTCGCTCGCGGAGCAGCCTATGTTTTTAGTCGGAACTCCGGTGGACAGGACAACTGGGGACAGGTGGCGAAGCTCACGGCTTCGGATGCTGAGAATGGCGATCAATTTGGCCTGTCTGTCTCCATAGACGGGGATTATGCTCTAGTGGGCGCGACTTTTGAAGACGCAGGGGGGAGTGATAGCGGAGCGATTTATATTTTTTAATGGATTGTTGCTTTGGATAATGAAGGATTTGCTCTACGTTCTTGAGCACAAGCATAAGAAATCACATGATTCATTGATTCTGATATTGCCTGACCTGTGCCCCTCCTCCAGTAAGGTCGCTTTCCTCATTTGACTCAGCCTGGGTGATGGGATTGGTTACCGGAGTTGGCTTCGGGATTTTCCAGCCGAAGTTGTCAACAGCCTCAAGAAAAGCATAAAATATGTG
>JAOUKO010000118.1 GCA_029882525.1 Candidatus Aminicenantota bacterium
CTCAGTGGGCTCGGTCATCAAAGCGCCTTGGACGATCAAGGGGAAAGACATGGTCGGCGGATGCAGACCATAATCAATAAGCCTCTTGGCAATATCGATGTTCAGAACGTCATGCTCCTTCTGAAACTTATCCGAAAAGACACATTCATGAAGAGTTGGCGTTTTGTATTTCAAATGATACTCATTCTCCAAGCTTTTTCGGATATAGTTTGAGTTCAAAACAGCAACCTCCGCGACCTCTTTCAATCCTTGAGGGCCCAGGGATAAAATATAAGCAAGCGCCTTGACGACCACCAAAAAGTTCCCGAAGAAACTGCGGACTCTCCCTACGGTTTGGGGCCGGTCGTAATCAAGGATATACTTTCCTTCTTTTTTCTCTATGACCGGTATAGGAAGATAAGGCTCCAGCTCACGCTTCACTCCTACCGGACCTGCTCCAGGGCCGCCACCGCCGTGAGGTGTGGAAAAAGTCTTATGAAGGTTCAAGTGGATCACATCAACATCCATGTCTCCAGGCCTTGAAATCCCGACAAGCGCGTTCATGTTGGCTCCATCCATATAAATAAAGCCACCCTTGGAATGAACGATCTTGGCGATCTCTTTAATATCCGCCTCAAATACTCCAAGTGTGTTCGGGTTCGTGATCATCAGCGCTGCCACATCTTCTGTCATGTGCCGGGCAAGGTCATCCACCTCAATCGTGCCCTTCTCATTGGATTTGACTTCCTGAACCCGGTAGCCACAGATATGGGCGCTGGACGGATTTGTGCCATGGGCTGAATCCGGGATAAGGACGATACTCCTCGGATTCCCTCTTTCTTCAAGACAGGCCCGGATGAGCATCATCCCCAATAACTCGCCCTGGGCCCCGGCAGACGGCTGGAGGCTGAAAGCCTCCATACCTGTTATCTCAGCCAAAAGTTCCTCAACCGTTTTGAGGATTTCAAGGTTTCCCTGGACTAAATCGGAGGGTGCATACGGATGAGACGATATGAATTCCAGGATGGCTGCGACTTTTTCGTTGATTTTAGGATTATATTTCATCGTGCAGGAACCCAAGGGATAGAAACCCTCATCGACAGAGTAGTTCGTGCGCGAAAGCCGCGTGAAATGCCGGATGACTTCCACTTCTGAAACCTCGGGGAACCCCATGATCTCCTTCCGAAGAGGAAGATTCTTTAAAATGTCTTTTTTTTCAGGAACATCGAGCTCAGGAAGAGAAAAAGCCCTTTTCCCCTTCTCGCTTATCTCGAATATCAATGGCTCTCGAATCATGGGCATTTTCCTATAAAGCCTCCTCCAGAAAAGAGGCAAGCTGGTCGATCTCTTCTTTTTTATGTGTTTCGGTCACACAGACAAGGAGACAGTTTCCAAGCCCGGGATAGAATTCGCCTATTTTCAGGCCTGGAATGACTCCCTTTTCTCGAAGCGCGGTCTCGACCTTGGCAATATCAGCCGATAACTCGATAACGAATTCGTTAAAAATGCTTCCACTGAACTTCCTGTTTATTCCCTTTGCCTGGCTGAGCTTCTCCAAAGCATAATTCGCTTTCTGCATATTCTGCCAAGCCAGATCTCTCAGTCCTTCCTTGCCGAGAGTTTCCAGAAAGATCGTAGCCCTCAGGGCACACAAAGCCTGGTTGGTGCAGATGTTTGAAGTGGCTCTCTCCCGTCTGATGAACTGTTCTCTGGTGGACAGCGTCAGGACAAAACCTCTCCGGCCTTCAACATCCTTTGTTTCTCCGGCAATGCGGCCGGGAAACTGCCGTACAAACTCTTTGGAACAGGACATGAACCCCAGATAAGGCCCGCCAAAGCTGAGGGGGATTCCGAAAGGCTGGCCCTCTCCTGTGACGATGTCAGCCCCGAGCGCTCCGGGCGCTTCCAACAGCCCGAGGGAAACAGGCTCTGTAATAACGACTACGGATAAAGCTCCGGCAGAATGAGCCATATCCGATATTTTCCCTAAATCCTCCACCACTCCAAAGAAATTGGGAGACTGAGCGACCACAGCCGAAGTCTGGCCATCCAGCTTCCTCTTGAGATCTTCAAGATCCATTCTTCCTGACTCCGTGTAGCCGACCTCTTCAAGCGTGACGCCCAGGTTCTTCACGTAGGTCCTGATGACTTTTCTATACTGAGGATGGAGAGCCAGGGGGATCAAGACCCTGGGCTTCTCCTTCAAGCGATGAGCCATCAGGACCGCCTCTGCCGCTCCCGAAGCTCCGTCATAAAGCGAAGCATTGGCAATATCCATACCTGTCAATTGACAGATGAGGGTCTGGAACTCGAAAATCACCTGAAGGGTCCCCTGGCTGACTTCAGGCTGGTAAGGAGTATAGGGACTGACAAACTCTCCTCTGGAACTCAGATAGTCCACGACATAAGGAATCAGATGAGGATAAGCCCCCGCCCCTAAAAAAGAAAGAAAATCTCTGTACTTATTCCTCTGGGCAAATTCCTCGAACCGGCCAACCAGTTCGACTTCGGTCAGAGGAGATGGGATTTTGAGCTTTCTCTTCAGCTTGACATCTTCGGGGATGGTCCGAAAAAGTTCAGCCACGGATGATATACCGATCCGGTCCATCATCTCTTTTTTGTCTTTCTCACTCAGAGAAATATAACCCATTGAATACCTGACCCCTTTTTCTCAGCAGGCCCGAATGGCGAAGCTAGTCTTCGATCCCTTCCAGGAACTTCTCATATTCATCCGCGGACATCAGCTTCTCCAGTTCATCCTTATTCTTAATCTTAAGCCTGACAAACCAGCCCTTTCCATGAGGATCCTGATTCACGAGCTCAGGAGAATCGTTCAGTCCCTGGTTGACCTCTGAGACTTCACCAGAAATCGGGGAATAAACATCAGAGACTGCTTTTACCGATTCCACGACTCCCAGCGACTGATGAAATTCAAGCTGAGTCCCGACTTTGGGCAGTTCCACGTAGACAACGTCACCGAGCTGTTTTTGGGCAAAATCCGTTATCCCTACCGTAGCTTTATCGTCTTCAACTTTGATCCATTCATGATCTTTTGTGTAGTAAAAGTCATCAGGATGCATTTTTTCCTCCTCAATTTGAGTTAATTCATAACCACAATGAGTAATTAATGTCAACGCCGTAAATAATGTTACCATCTCTAGGCGGCCCGAAGCTGCCCTCAGCCCCCGGCCCCCGAGGGAACCTGTCCCGTCGGTTCCCCCCGTCGGATAAGCCGACGGGTCCCCCCTCCTCTACGGGGGCTTGAGGGCGGCATTCATGCCGCCTAATATGTGATGTCACACGAATTATTGCGTTAATATTAGTAAATATTAGAGAGCTATTCGCAATTAGTCAATATGTATTCGATTTGTGAAAGGATTAAAATCAAACCTCAGAGTCAGTCTCCCCTCTCTTATAGAAAGGGGTCGGGACGACCCGGGCTTTAACCTTCTTATCCCTGATACCGATCTCGAATTCTGTCCCCGGCTCAGTGTATTCCAGGGGCAGATAGGTCAGACCGATGGGTTTCTTCAAGTAAGGAGAAAAGGTCCCTGAATTCACCTCCGAGACTTTTTCTCCTTTTATGAAAACAGGATAATGGGGGCGAGCTATCCCTCTTTCCACCAATTCAAACCCCGCGATTTTTCTCTTGATTCCTTCTTCCTTCTGTTTGAGGAGAACCTCTCTGCCCAAAAATTCTCCCTTTTTAAACTTCACCAGCCAGCCCAGACCTGCTTCCAGCACAGTTGTGGTCTCGTCGATGTCGTTCCCGTAGAGCATGAGATTGGCTTCCAGACGCAGCGTATCCCTTGCTCCCAACCCAACGGGTAACAAGCCAAAGCTTTTGCCTCTGTCCAGGAGAGCATTCCAGATCTTTTCCGGCTGGGTGGATAGAGTGTAAATCTCCACCCCATCTTCACCCGTGTATCCGGTACGAGAGACGAAGACTTTCTCTCCTTCAATTTTGGCCAGGTTAAACTCGAACGAACCCAACCCTTCAAGATTAAGTTTGACCATCGGCTGCAGAATATCCATGGCCCTGGGACCTTGAAGGGCTAGCTGCGTGTATTCATCGCTTTTGTTTTCTACATGGACATCGAAACCCTTTTGATGGCTGAGAATCCACGCATGATCCTTATCAGAATTGGCGGCGTTCACCACCAGAAGATATTCTGACAGGCTCAGGCAGTATACAAGAAGGTCATCGATAAAGGTCCCCTGGGGAGTGGTCAGAGCCGTATACTGCGCTTTTCCCGGAGTCAGGCGGGCCGCGTTGTTGGGCGTTAAATACTGGACGAAGTCAAGGGCCTGCTTGCCCGAGATCAGAATCTCTCCCATGTGGCTCACATCAAAAAGCCCGGCCCTCTGACGGACGGCCATATGCTCATCGATAAGGCCGCTGTACTCGACCGGCATTTCCCAGCCAAAAAACTCGATCATCCTGGCGCCGAGATTTTCATGAGACGTATTAAGCCGTGTTTTTTTCATATTATTCCCTCAATCAATGAAATTTATTAACTATCATATTATATTTCTTGATGCAAGAAAAACCATCTCAAGTCTTGTCCAGTCCTTGAAATCTGCTATAATTAAACACCAACCATGATCGAATTTAAAGCTCGTCTAAAAAAAAAGATACATGAGAAGCTAAAAGCTCAATTTCCTCTTGAGCTATCCGAGATCGAGATAGGATACTCGCCCCAGCAGAAATTCGGTGATCTCGCTCTGGCTTTTCCCTTCCAGCTGGCCAAAAAAATGAAGAGACAGCCCAGGGAACTGGCCTCAGAGATCACTCAACAACTCTCGTCTCCGGAAGGAATCCAAAGAATTGAGGTGGCAGGAGCCGGCTATATCAACCTTTTCCTGGACCGGGAAAAATTCTTTGCCAGCCGTCTTCACCGGCTCGACCGGACCTCACTCTCACCGGATGAGGAAAAGATCATCATCGAGCACACCAACATCAACCCCAACAAAGCGGCTCACATCGGCCATTTGAGAAATGCCTGTCTCGGAGATACACTGGCGAGATGCCAGAAATACAAAGGAGAGACTGTCGAAGTCCAGAATTACATCGATGACACCGGAGTCCAGGTGGCTGACGTGGTGTTCGGGTTCATGGACCTGGAAAAGAAGAGCCTGCCTCAAATCAAAGAGATAAAAGAAAAATTCGATTACCACTGCTGGGACCTTTACGCCCGGGTCTCCTCCTACTTCGAGAGCCATCCTGAGGCAGAGAAAAGGCGGTCTGAGATCCTGAAAAAAATAGAGGAAGGGAAGAATCCTGAGTACGAAATATCCTACTATATATCCAGACAGATCCTCAAAGCTCATCTTCAGACCATGCGCCGGATCGGCGTCACCTATGACGTCCTTCCCTGCGAGAGCAGTATCCTCCATCTCAAATTCTGGGAAAAGGCGTTCTCAAAGCTCAAGGAGAAAAAATCCATTTTTCATGTGGATGATGGCCCAAACAAGGGCTGCTGGGTGATGGAGCTCGAGGAGGAGGCAGACAAAGAGAAAATAATCGTCCGCTCTGACGGCACCGTGACCTATGTCGGAAAGGATATCGCCTATCAACTCTGGAAATTCGGCTTGCTGGAAAAGGACTTTTACTACGAACCCTTCATCGAAGAAAACGCCAGGACCATCTGGATCAGCACCGCTGAGTCGAAACATAAAGCCCCTTCATTCGGCAAGGGAAGCCTGGTTTACAATGTCATCGATACCCGACAGGCTTTCCTGCAGAAAGTAGTGGTCCAGGGCCTCAAGACCCTTAAATATCTCGCTCAGGCAGAGAAATCCATCCACTTTTCCTACGAGATGGTGGGCCTTTCCCCGAAGAGTTTGAAAGAGCTTGGCCTGATCCTCGCAGAAGAAGACAAAGGAAAGGATTTTCTGGAAGTCTCGGGAAGAAAAGGGCTGGGGGTCAAAGCCGATGACCTGATCGACAGACTCGAGGAGAAAGCCCTGACCGAAGTGGAGAAAAGAAATCCGGACCTTGCGGATGACTTCAAAAAGGATACCGCTGTAAGAATAGCTGTCGGCGCGCTCCGCTACTTCATGCTCAAGTTTGCCAGGAACTCCCTGATCGTCTTTGACTTTGAAGAAGCCTTGAGCTTCGAAGGGGAGACGGGCCCCTATCTGCAGTACACGTTGGTCCGGATCAACAGTATCTTCCGCAAGCTTGAAGAGAGAGAAGGCTTCAAAGAAAAGGACCTTCACGCCCTTCTTTTGGCCAAGGAAATTCCGTTGGGATCGCTCTCTGACCAGGAACAGGCAGATTTCTGGGATGTCGTTCTCTACGCCTCTCAGTTCGAAGAAGAGGTTCTCCATTCCATCCGGTCGCTGGAGTTCTCGCACCTGGCCAAATTCTCTTTCAACCTCTCCCAGAAATTCAACTCTTACTACCACCTCTACTCCATACTGGCCGAGAAAAACAGGGAAGTGAAGAATATTCGCATCCTGACCATTCATTATATCAGAGAGGTGCTCCAGAAGGTTCTTTTTCTGATGGGCATCCCGCAACCAGAATTGATGTGAAGGAGTTAATAATTGGGGACTGTCCCCAATTAATAAATGGAGGATGATGAGATATGATTGAAGTTGAGAATCTCTTAAAAAAATACGGCGAACTTGTCGCAGTCAAAGACTTAAGTTTCAACGTGGAAAAAGGGAAAATCTGGGGGCTTCTCGGGCCCAACGCGGCCGGCAAGACGACAACCATGAGAATCCTCACCGGATATCTCCCCGCCACCGACGGCAGAGCTTCAGTGGCAGGATTCGATGTGTTCAAGGAAGCCAACGAGCTCAAAAAGACCATCGGCTATCTCCCGGAAACGCTTCCCCTCTATCCTGAAATGACGGTGCACTCCTTTTTGGATTTCGTCGCAGAAATCAAACAGACGCCGGCATCCCGGCGGAGAGATGCTGTGGAGGAAGTCATAGATACCAGCGGCTTGAGAGAAGTCAGCGGAAGGCTCATCAAGAATATCTCCCGGGGCTTCAAACAGCGAGTGGGGATCGCTCAGGCGCTCATCAACGATCCTCAGGTCCTGATCCTGGATGAACCGACCATAGGACTTGACCCGGCCCAGATCATCGAGATCAGAAAGCTGATCAAGTCCCTCAAAGGGGAGCGCACCATACTCCTCTCCACCCATATCCTGGCCGAGATGACCCAGACCTGCGACGGAGCGGTCATCATCAACGAAGGAAACCTGATGGCTTCAGGCTCTCTGGAAGATCTCACCGCCTCTTTCAAGGAAAAGGAAGGAGTGGTTATCAAGCTCAGACAGCACGGGAAGGAAATCGCCTCCCTGCTGGGAAAAATCCCTGGAGTTGCCAGAATATCTCAGAAAAACGACGAATTCACTGTCGAGTGGGGCAAAGGAAAGGACCTCAGGGATGAGATCACCAAGCTCATCATGGATAAGGAGCTGGGGTTGATGGAAATGAGGCCTCTGGCCATGAATATCGAAGAGCTCTATCTCAAGATCATCTCAGGAGGTGTTGCACGATGAAAAACATCTGGGCAATCTGCAAGAAAGAAGTCAAAACATATTTCACATCTCCTATAGCTTATGTACTTATCACCGTATTCCTTGTTCTGGTGGGATTCTTCTTCTACAGCCTGGTCTGGTGGTTCAATAATTATTCTTTTCAGGCAGCCAGGGACCCGGCCTATCTCCAGCAGCTCAACATCAACCAGATGGTCTTCTCTCCCCTCTTCCACAACATCAGCATCATCCTCCTTCTCACGATTCCCCTCCTCACCATGCGCCTTTTCGCTGAGGAGAAGAAAAGGCAAACCGATGAACTGCTTTACACCTCTCCAATTTCAGTGAACCAGATCATCATCGGGAAATATGCTGCTTCCCTGTTTGTTCTCCTGGTGATGCTTCTTCTGACCGGAATCCTCTCGATCCTCACTTTTGCCTACGGAAACCCGGAATTCGTCCCCATCCTGAACGGCTACCTGGGTTTGTTTTTGATGGGGGCAGCGTTCATTGCCGTGGGAATCTTTTTCTCATCTTTGACCGAAAACCAGGTAGTCGCCGCCATGTTGACTTTTGGTGCCCTTCTACTCTTCTGGATCCTGAACTGGGCGGCTGGCTCGGCCAGCGGGATGTGGACGGACGTGCTCAATTATCTTTCCTTTTTCCAGCATTTCGACGACTTGACGCGAGGTATCCTGGACACCACAGACATTGTCTATTACGCCAGCTTCAGCTTTTTCGGCCTGTTTCTGGCGCATTCTGTAATCCAGTCCCGAAGGTGGAGGTGAAAAATGGAAAAGATCAAGCAGAATTTAAACTACGCAGGGCTATTCCTGATTTTCCTGGCTCTTGTTTCCTTGAGGATCTGGCCGCACAAAAAAATGGTTGCC
>JAOUKO010000119.1 GCA_029882525.1 Candidatus Aminicenantota bacterium
AGGTATCGCTGCTGTCGTCTGTATCCTGAGAAGTGCGCTTGACGCTTTGGTACGGCCACATAACGACAAATTCTCCTTCGGACTTATATTTTCCCCGGCAGTCCTGGTAGACAAAAATGTAGCCTTCCTCCACAAAAAGCCACGAGGGCCCCAGGGAATTTCTGTAGATATTTTCCCCATAGGGACTGATGCTGTAAGGAGTCCGTCTCAGCATGATCGGATATTTCTGGGACGCATCCAGAGGAGCGTAAACCTGGGTAAAAAGCTTCACTCCGTCGCGCATCGGAATCATGTGCTCTTTTTTCGAATAATGCTCCAGGATGTAGGCGAATCTGTCCCCGTTAATATTGTCAGGATTCAGTTCCACCGACTTCTTGTAGTATTTTATGGCCAGTCCTTTCTGGCCATCGGCCATGTAAGCTTCCCCCAGGCTGTCGTAAGGATTAAAAGCATCGGGGTAAGCCTCCACGTTCAACTTAAAAATCTCGATGGCATCCTTCACTCTTCCCATGTTCAGCAAGCGGTAGCCCACACTATTCAATTCGTACTCATCAAAATTATAGGAATCGGGATGATTTTTCTTCAGGTCATGATACTGCTTTATGGCGGTCTGGACGCTTTCCTGGGTTATGGTCCTGAGCAGAACATCTCTGATCGATCTTTTGACGGTTTCTTGTCCGTTATCTCCAGGGTAAGGATTCGGGCTCTCCATTGCTGTTGAGTAGCTGAAACTCAACACGATAAAAATAATAAGAAGGAGATTCTTAAGCCTGGTCATCTTTCCCTCCTGATATAAAGTATTCGCAGGTCTTTCGAAGTGTTTCCGTGTCTATTGAACAACAATGTTAAGGGCATTATCAATAGATTTCTGAATGAACTCTATTGGTCCTTTCACAAATAAAGACGTAACACTTCTAGGATGGTTTACTCAAGGAGAAAATTGCCAATGATTCTACAGATACACGAACTGAAGCCGAAATTGGGGACAGTCCCCAATTTTTCTCCAATTAATGAGATGACAAATGTTGGAGGTGCAGTCTCTTTGTTTCATTTTATTCTTGACAGTATGTACATTTGTACATATTATATAAAAGTGGAGTTTGAATGGGATTGCGAAAAAGCCATCCTCAATCTCAAAAAGCATGGAGTAGATTTTGCAGATGCTGTATCTGTCTTAGAGGACGAAAGAGCGATCACTGTTCCTGACGATTATCCTGATGAAGAACGTTTTATCACCATAGGCATGGACTCTTTTGGCCGTATTCTTGTGGTTGTCTATACCTGGCGCAAAACCCGAATCCGTCTCATTTCTGCCAGGAAAGCAACGGCCAAGGAGATAAGTCAATATAAAGGTTAATTCAATGAAAAAACAATATGACTTCAGTAAAGGAAAAAGAGGCCAGGTCATCAAAATTCCTAAAGGAAAAACGCGCATCACTATCCGAATAGACGATGATATCCTCGATTGGTTCCGAAGGCAGGTTCACACTGCAGGAGGCGGGAATTATCAGACACTCATCAACATGGCTCTAAGAGAATACATGAATTCAAAAAGACAATCGCTCGAGGAAACCATTCGGCATGTTATTAGAGAAGAGCTGTCTGCATACGGGAAAAAATCCAAAAGCTGATCCATAATCTATTTAATCGGGTCTCTGCCCTCAACAGGAAATTGTGTCCCTAATTAACGAGATTACAAATGTTGAGGTACAACCTTTTTATTCTATGCATTCGATGCGTTTGAAGGGCTCCTTGATCCTTTCTCGGGCATAAGTGCTCGGCCGAAACCTCAGTCCGAATTGCGACTGCTGCCACTCGGAGTTGTCATTCATATCCACGACTCTCTGGTAGACAGAAACAGCTTCTCTTCTTCTTCCAAGGAGGTCAAGCATATGTCCCTGCCAGATGAGTGTCAGGACCAGCCAGCCTGAGCTCTCAGGTGTCGCTTCTTCGGCCTTTTTAAACACCTCAAGGGCTTCCTCGTACCTTCTGCTGTCACACAGGGCATATCCCAGCTGGAGCAGAGGCTGATAGTGATTGAGCTGGCTCATCCATTCTTCTGAATAAAGGGACGAAATCTTCTGATAGGATTCATGGCCGTGACCAGATGAACGCAGAATATAGGCCGGGCTTCCTTCCTGTTTTTTCTTCCACTGCACAAGATATTCCTTCCAGCGAGCGACTTCATCATCGGAGAATTGAGGGAGGCTTTTAATAAAACCTTTCAATGTCTTGAAGAAGAGCTCCGGCTCGTCCTCAAAAGGGCTGTGAGCTGAATTCTCGAACATCACCATTTGAGACCCGGGATGGTTGCCGTGGAGAATCTCCGGCTTGTCCGTGTTCCAGGTCAAATCCCATTGGCTTTCCATGATCAGGGTCGGTACCGAGCACTCTTCGAATGCGCCCTCCAAATCAATCTTATAAATAGACTGACTCATGTCATTTCGAAAATGGGGAGCGGGATTCCATTCATAACGCGCCATTCTTGCCAGAGCTTCTTCGGTCGGCTTGTAATAGTTCTGTCGCTTCCAGTCTCCGTTGAGATGGGCATTGAAGAGCTTCTGCACCATAGACAGCTGTAAATTCATGAAAATCTCTCTGATCTTTTTCCTCTCTTCTTGAGATATGAAATCGTACTGTCTGGACGGCTTTTGCTCAACATGCATTCCCAGGCTCGAGCAAACCAGAACCAGGCCCTTGACGCTTTCAGGATGCTGTGTCGAGTAGTACTGAGCCAAGAGCCCGCCGTAGGAATGTCCGAGGACGACCCACGTATCGATGTTCAATGCCTTCCGCAGCCTCTCTAAATCACCAACAGCCTGATCTAGAGTGTACTTTTCGCCCCTCTCGTGATCAGAAATTCCTGTTCCTCTCTGATCATAATAGATGACCTTGGCGAACTTGCTGGCTCTTGAAAAATGAGGATGAAAACCATGATGAGTCGACCCAGGACCTCCGTGGAGAAGGACTATGGGAGTGCCTTTGCCTTCTGTTTCACAGTAAAGCTCGCAATCGCCAACATTTATCCGCTGCTTCTCGAGGTCAAGCTCATCACAATAGCGGGAAACCTGGGGAACATCCAGGATGATCCCCTCTTGCAGGCTGGACACGTTGTCAATAGCCCGTTCTCTCTGAACAGTCTCTTCCTTCTTGCAGGAAGTCAGGCCAAGCGAAATCATCCCTACAAAAAATACTGACAAAAAAATGGAAAATACCCGTTTCATGTATTCCCTCCTGATATTAAGTCATCAAATCCACTTCAGGATTCAGTTTATCTTCATATTATCAGCCTATCCTGAGTATGCCAGCTTATCCTCAAAATAAAAACAAGAGAATATATAATATATGACACAGCTAGGATCAATGGAGTTGCCGATAAGAAAATAGATTTGTTTTTTTTCGGCAAAGAAATTGGGTTCCCGATTATTTATCTCCTATCATTGAAATGTCAAATGTTGAGATGCAACCCCATTATTCTTATTGACGAAAAATCGTTCCTGTGATAGTATTGCTAATGTTGAAATTAAAGAGACCTGTCAGGCTTTAAGAAAAGACAGGGATCAAAAGGGATCAGGGATAATTTCAATAAGTAAAAACTTCGCCCCCCCTTATTTAAAGTCCAGTATTACGAGGATGACAGAATGAATATTTACGTAGGCAATTTACCGAGAGAGGCCACCGAAGACGATCTGCGACAGGCTTTTGAAGCCTTCGGGCAGGTCACGTCTGCCAAAATCATCACTGACAAGTTCACCGGGGATCCGCGGGGATTCGGATTTGTGGAGATGTCCAACAGTTCCGAAGCCCAGGCCGCAATCTCCGGGCTTGATGGCAAAGATTTGAAAGGCCGGACTCTCAGGGTCAACGAAGCCCGCCCTCGTCGCGATGATCGTCGAGGCGGAGGAGGTTTTAACCGAGGTGGTTTCAGCCGAGGTGGACCTGGGGGGAGAAGGCGCTTCTGATAAGCGGCGCTCCAGCTTCTAAATTCACAACCAAACTTTAGATTAAAGCATACTTGAGGACTGCCTAGCCATCTGCCTCAATAAAGTATCATCCCAGCTAAAATAAAGCCGAATCCTGCCGGCAGTACCCGTTTTATGATTCAATGATTATCACAGCTGCCTTGCAGGCTGACTGCACCATTATCTACACCGAGGACATGCAGCACAATCAAACTGTAAAAAGCCTTACAATCAAGAATCCCTTCATCGACTCCCCCTTAAGAAGATTATCCCTTCTGCCGCCATGAGAAAAAAGGAGAAAAAAGGGGTTTGGCCCACTGCTGTCCCCAATTTTTCCTCGAAATTTTTCCCTTTAGTTATCTAGGAAAGGCTCTTTTCGGCTTGAATATTTTCTGCCAGAAGAAAACGATAGGACAGGACTGATAAATCGTGGAGTAACTTCCCGAGATCACGCCGACCAGCATGGTAAAGGCGAAATCATTAATCACCTCACCACCCAAAAAGTAAAGCGCAATGACTGTGAGAAAGACCGTTCCTGAGGTGATGATCGAACGGCTTAAAGTCTGATTGACACTTGCGTTCAAAACTTCTTCGAGTGAGCTTTTCCTCATGGTCTTATGCAAATCTCTGACCCGGTCGAAGATGACGATGGTATCATTCAGAGAAAATCCGACTATGGTCAGGACGGCTGCAATTACAGGAAGGTTGATTTCTCTGTGAGTGAAGGAATAAATGCTGAGCGTGACGAGAACGTCATGAGTCAGGGTGAGTATCGCAGAGACTCCATAGGCTAACTTGAACCGAAAGGCGATATAAACGAGCATCCCGACAAGCGCCCAGAGGGTGGCCTGAGCCGCTTTCTTCTTCAACGTCTGACCCACCTGCGGCCCGACTGTCTCTTTGCTCAAAACGGTTAAATTGCCGAGGAAAGTCTTTTCTTTCAGGAAAGATAGAACGTCCTGGCTGACTCCCTCTTGTTTAAGTTGCGAGTAATCCTCGATAATTCCCTCGGAGATTCGGAAAGTAACAACTTTATGGCCAATTGCGTTCGCCTGGTCAGAAAAGGAGGAGGAAAGGAGGACGACCAGGTCTCCTTCTGTTATGCTGTTTAGATCCTTTAATCCCATTTCCAGGGCTTGTTTTTCTTCTATTCCCCTCAGGGCATCAACGACCCTGTTTCCTATAATCTCATGGGCCTCCAATCCCAGCTCCTGACCTGTTTCCCCGGAAGACTGGGCGGTTCTGATCAAGTATTCCCTTTTTCTCTGCTCGACTTCCTGAATCGAGGTGCTGCCGATGTCGACATTCTTTAGGGATTGTCGTATTTCATCTATGGATACCGGGCTCTTAAATTTTATCCGAATTAAAGTGCCGCCAGAAAAGTCGACGCCATATTTTAATCCCTTTCCCGCCATGATGTTCACGAGTCCAGCGATGATGAAAGCTGCAGACAGGGCAAAAGCAATATATTTATATTTCATAAAGTTGATATTGGTCTTTTTGAAGAAGCTGATTTTCAGAAACCTCTTTTCTCTCTCCATCCCTCTTCTTTTGCTCATCACCAGGTTAAAGATGAGACGAGAGACGAAGACCGCGGTGAACATGCTGGCCGTGAGGCCGATGATAAGCGTCACTGCATAGCCTTTGATGGGTCCGGTGCCGAACTGGAAGAGGAACAGGGCGGAGATGATGGTCGTGACATTCGAATCCAGGATGGCACTGAAGGCACGGGAGAAGCCGGTGGAGATGGATTTGGCAATAGTCTTCGCCAATGCCAGCTCTTCTTTTATTCTTTCAAAAATCAGGACATTCGCATCTACGGCCATGCCGATGCTCAAGATAATGCCCGCGATACCGGGGAGAGTCAGGGTGGCTCTAAAGTAGGATAGGGCACCTAAGAGAAGAAGCATATTGAGGAAAAGAGCAGCATTGGCATTGAAACCCGCTGACCTGTAGTAGGCGAGCATGAAGAACATGACAAGGAAGAGAGCGATCAGAGACGCTTGAAGGCCTTTTCGAATGGAATCAGCACCCAGGGAAGGCCCGATGGTCCGTTCCTCTAGATATTTGACCGACGCAGGTAGAGCTCCTGCCCGAAGAACAAGGGCAAGGTCATCTGCCTCCTTCAGCGTGAAATGGCCCCGAATGATTCCACTGTCGGAGATGATGTCTTCAATGACAGGTGCCGATTGAATCGTCCCATCGAGAATGATGGCCAGGGATTTACCGATATTCTCTGAGGTGACCTGCTGGAATCTTCGTCCACCCTCAGGATTCAGGGAAAAGGCAACTGCAGGGTTGTTCCATTCATCGACTGAGCTGTGGGCATTCTTCAAATCCTTTCCGGTCACTGCGGCGACCCTACTGACAAGATAATAGGCGCCTTCCATTTTTACGGCATCTCCTCGGACTATCTCCACCTCACCAGGAATTGTCCCCCCAAATTCTTCAACTAGGGTTTCGCGGTCAGGAGCAGGACCGGCTTTCACCAATTTCCATTCGAGAAGGGCAGTGGTCTTAATAATGCTTTTAACTCGATCCGGATTATCGACTCCTGGCAGTTCAACGATGATCCGATCTCCGCCTAAACCCTGTCTCTGGATGATAGGCTCCGCAACTCCAAATTCATCGACTCTGTTGCGGATTGTTTCCACTGCTTGATTGACGGACAGACTCCTCAGGTAAGCCGCGACATCTCCCTTCATGGAAAGGGAGATGATGTTGTCTATGAAAGTGGCACTCCATTCTCTGAAGTGCTCGTCCAGGAGGTCTCTTATCTCCTCATTTTGATCAGGGTTGGCGACGTGTATGGAAAAACAGCCCAGCTGACCTTTGGTGACAGACTTGTATTCTATATTGTTTCTTCTGAAGAGCTCCTGGAGGCGCGCTATCTCCTCGTCAGTCTCGATGTTAATAGCGTCATCGGTGTTCACCTGAAGGACCAGATGAATCCCCCCTTTCAGGTCAAGACCTAATTTAATCTTGTCTTTCAGAGGAAAAGCTAAATATATGGCTAAGAACACGACCAATATGGTTAAGATGAGTTTCCATCCCAATCTCTTTCTCATGTTATGCTCATCCTTCCATTCGGTCGTTATAAGATGTGGCCTAAAAAGCTCGATAAAATTTAAACCTATATTCTCGTTATATGTTCATCTATCCCCAAAATATTCTCTTCCAGGTTGAAATTTCCCCGTAGGAGGACCGTATTTTAATTGTTTTAGGGGGGAGGGTAATTAGTGGATATGGAATAATGAAAGAAGGTCCAGAATGTATTTTACAGAAGCCTGCCCGAAACAGAGATTATATTTCTCCTCTTGAAGCAGGATATATGGGCTTGAAAACCTGAATTCTCTTTTCATTTTCTTTATTATATTATAACCAATTTAAAATTACAAAGCGCCGAATCAAACCAAGTCCGCGGCCTGAATATATTCATCAAATTTTGAATTTAGTTTAAAAATTATACCAAAAATTATGCCACATTTGACAATCTTCCTGATTTGATATATACAATCAATTGGGTTCTCAGCGAAATGAAAAACTCGAAAAATATAATATCAACGCTCAGGGGGCTGAACCCTCCTCCCAAATAATCCCGCCTTTTTTTGCCTCACTCTCCTCTCAAATATTCTCCTAATAGTTTTATGAGATGAGAGGAGCAAATAAGCACATCAACACCTAGACGAAAAAGTCGAGGCGTAACTTCAGCATAAAAAAAGGAAAAATCGATGAAAACATGGGTTAAGATTGCAGGTTTGGGAGTTCTGGCTACATTCATCTCCTTCGTTGGGATCAAGAAAGGAATCATAAAGTTCCCCAAAAAAGGAATGAATGTCTCAAGCCAAAGGACAATGAAATAGGAGGTAACTATGAGAAATACATCAAGATTTTTGGTTCTGTTTACGGTGGTATCCCTTGTCTTTGCAGGCTGTGGCAAGAAGCCGGTCCAGGAGACGAATGACGCAGAGGCAGCGATAAGCGCGGCCATCAAGGCTGGAGCGGAGATCTATGCCCAGGAAGAGCTCTTAAAGCTCAACAATGATCTGGCTGCGGCTAAAAATCAATTAGACATCCAGGACAAAAAGCTTATTAAGAAGTATGGGGCAGCAAGAGAGATGCTGACGAAGATAGCCGCAGATGCCTCAGCTCTTCAAGCAACCGTAGCTTCAAGGAAAGAGGAGGCCAAGAACAACGCCGCTTCAGCTCAGAATGAAGCGAAAGCCGCGTTAGATGAAGCAAAGGCATTGTTAGAAAAGGCACCTACAGGAAAAGGAGCACGAGCGGACATAGAGGCTTTAAGGGCAGATTTAAAGGCTCTGGAA
>JAOUKO010000463.1 GCA_029882525.1 Candidatus Aminicenantota bacterium
CCGCTCAATAGAGTATGTCAAACGAATGATTGCGTTGATACGAGTTGAAAAGTGCAGCGACGGTTCCCCTCCATCCGAAGCCCATGGCGGCGGGGGGGAGGGTCTTGGCTAGGATGGAGGGGAACCGGAGCTGTATCAGATGACTCACTCTTAATTAACTGTCACGGAGATAGAGATACTTCCTGACATTATTTCAATGAACCCAGCTGCGGACTCTTCTTTTCTTCAAATACAACCTCAGCAGCCCTAATCCGATTAAAAATCCTCCGATATGAGCAAACCAGGCGACTCCCCCGCCGATCCCGATGTTCATCACCTGAGCGACAAACCAGATGCCGAGGATTATAAAAGCCGGAACAGGAAGAATCCAAATAAAGACCAGGGTCAGGACCCTGGCTCCCGGATAGAGTAGAAAATACGCCCCGAGCACACCGGCAATCGCCCCACTCGCACCGATCATCGGGGCCTGGGAAGACGGATGGAAAGCGATGTGGATGAGACTTGCTCCCAGTCCGGAGATGAGATAAAAAAGAATGAACCGGAAGGGCCCGAGAAAGTCTTCAATATTATTCCCGAAAATCCAAAGATAGAGCATATTGCCGAAAAGATGGAGGATCCCTCCATGAATGAACATGGAGGTTAAGAGAGTCAATGGGGGAGAGATTCGGGGGAAAAAAGTGACGGTGGTGAAATGGGTGATTTCATAAGGGATAGCGCCCATTCTGAGAACATGATACTCCAGCCCCTGAGGAGAAAAGACTTGATAAAGAAAAATCAAGATGTTCAAAGCTATGAGAATAACCGTGACGATTGGAAAACGTCGAGTGGGGTTTTCGTCCTTAAGAGGGATAAACATACTGCACTAGGATCTTCTGGAAAAAGGATGTTAAAGAGTTAGAAAAACTATTATGTGAAGCCGGTTATTTCTTCCGGTTCTATCTGATTCCTCTCAGTTCCTGTTCAAGCCTTCTTCTCTCCGCCCGCTTTCTCGTGGCTTCCTGGAACTTCTCCGAGTACTGCTCAGCTTCTTGCGTGAAACGGGCAGCTCTTTCCGGCCAGAGCCTTTCCTTGACACTTCTACTGAGAACGCTCATGTAGGCGTAGGGCTCTGGATAAGATGGGTCCAGCTCGATCGCTTTCATAAGGGCTGCTTCGCTTTCTTCCGCCGCTTTCTTCTGCTCATCGAGGGAAATAATATTCTGGAAACGGTGAGCCTTTGCCCAGCGGTTGACTCCTATTGAATACCAGACTTCTGCATCCTCAGGGTTGTACTTGATTCGTATTTGATGGAATTCGAGTGCCTTATCAACCTCGGGGAGCGGAGTCAGGTGGTCGTAAAACTGGGCGATGTAGGCATATCCCCTGGGATCTTCAGGATCGACCTCGATCCTTCTCAAGTACATCTCTTCTGCTTTCTGGAAAGGCGTCTTGCCTCCCTCGGCCATCTCTTCTTCCGAACCTCCTGCATATCTTGTGTAGAATTGAGCCACAACATAGTAATTCTCCATTTTGGTCGGCTCCATCTCGAGGATCTTCAGATAAAATTTCTCAGCCTCTTTGAAGTTCCTCATTCTATCATACATGTCGCCCAGGGAATAAATGATATCCTTGTTTTTAGGGTCGATTTCATAGGCTTTTGCTAAGGCTTCCAACGCCCTATTCGCCTTCTCTATGTTACTTGAATCATCGACTCCAGGCCTGTAGAGATTTTTGTAAGATTCACCGAGAAACCGGAATGCCTCAACCAGATTCGGGTTATAGATCAGCGCTTTTTCGTATTCCTCTATAGCTCTCCGGTATTGAGTGTCGGAAAAAAGCGCATTGGCCCTGTTGAAATAATAATTCGCTCTCAGGTTGCTGACCTTTAGTTTTCCGCAGCTCGTGAAGGCAAAAACCACAGCCAGGCCTACCAGTAGCGTCAGGAAAATGTGCATCTTTTTTCGAGACATCGTGACCTCCTTATTACTCGATGGCGAATTTCTCCCGAAGTTTAATTTATAATCCAATAGGCGCTTAAAGTCAAGAAAAAGGAAACTCAGCAGCCATTCCGCTTTCCGTTA
>JAOUKO010000009.1 GCA_029882525.1 Candidatus Aminicenantota bacterium
CATGAATGGCATCGTCTTCAATCATTCCATTCGCATAGCCGGCAATGAGATGGATGAAGCCATCATTCAGTACCTCAAGCGAAAATATAATCTGCTTATTGGAGAGAGGAGTGCTGAGCATCTCAAAATACAGATAGGCTCCGCTTATCCTCTGGACGAACCGATGTCCATGGAGATAAAGGGAAGGGATTTAGGCGAGGGAATTCCAAAAACTCTGATCATAGATGACCAAGAAATCAGAGAAGCACTCGAGGATGTAGTCTCGGCGATTATCGATGCCATCCGGGTTTCACTTGAAAAGACACCTCCCGAGCTTTCAGCGGACATCATTGACCGAGGAATTATTTTGACGGGAGGAGGCGCTCTTCTCAGGAATCTGGATAAGCGTATCAGAGAGGAAACCAAGCTGCCGGTTTTCATCACAGAGGACCCTCTCACCACCGTCGTCCTCGGTGCCGGCAAGCTGCTCGATGATCTGGATCTGTTGAAAAAGATTTCTCTGATTTAAGCCTGTTTAAAGTTTTATGCCCCTTTTCCTGAAAGAGAGAAAGAATTTCACAATCCTTATAGCCCTAATATTATTCCATTTTCTTTTAATCTCCATGCAGGTCCCGCTTGGAGAAAAGGCGAGTCTTTTCGAAAAAACGGTCTTTTCTGTGTTTTCTCCGCTTCGGCATGGCATTCTCTCCTTTTTTAAAGGGATTGGAAATGTTTGGACAAATTATTTCTACCTGCGGAACGTGAAGAGCCAAAACAAAAAAATGGAAGAAGAGATTTTTTTTCTAAGGCAGGAAAACAACCTCCTCCGGAACGCTATTCAAAGGTTCCAATCCGAGAGGGAGCTTCAGGAGAAGCTTCTGGAGATGCATGAGAATATCCTTTCCGCCCATGTCATAGGCTTGGATACAGACAGTTATTATAAGACGGTCATCATCAACAGAGGGACCTTGGATGGGATAAAAAAAAATATGATCGTCCTGGATAAGAACGGTAATCTGGTAGGACGGATTATTGAACCTATATCGCTGAAGGAAGCCAGGGTTCAATTGATTACCGATGATGCCAGTGGAATAGGCGTGTTTTCTCAGAAAAAAAGTGTACCGGGCATTCTAACCGGAGATGGCGAAGGGCAGTGTCTTCTGAAGTATGTCCTGGCTACGGCCAGGTCGGACGAGATCTCAGAAGGGGAAGATATCATCACCTCAGGTTACGACCGCATTTATCCTCCAGGAATAAAAGCGGGGAAAATTGTATCCATTACCAGTGATTCATCCCTGCACAAACATATTGTAGTCGATCCTTATTTTGATTTTCACTACCTGGATCAGGTGGCTGTGATCATGAAAAGTCCGGTAGAAATATTCAAAGATTAGTCAGGATGAGAGATTTTATAAAAGTTGCTATCGGAATCATAATTGCCTTTCTTTTTTATACAATCTTCAGCAGGGTCTCTCCTCCTGTTCTTCTCCTCTTCAACGTTTTGAGTTTGGTTGTGATCTACTTCGCTGTAGAGAAAGGAGAAGTCTTCGGCTCCTGCCTGGGAGCAGCCTGCGGCCTGATTCATGATTATTTTTCTTTTGGTGTCTATGGAGTTGGAGGCTTAGCCAAGACAGCGACTGGATACCTTGCCGGTTATCTGTCCAAAAAGATCGACATCGGACCTCCCCTCCGTAATTTCTTTTTTCTTGCCGTTTTGATTATCTTTGAGCTCATCCTCTGGGCACTCCTCTATTTTTTCATCGTCCCTGAAAGCATAAACACCGGGAAAGGCTTGATTTTTATTCAGCCCCTGTCTACTGCTTTTTTAGGAAGTGTGGTATTTTTTTTCATAAGAAAATTGACGACAAAAAATAAATATTGACTCGATGATAAAACAAGAAAAGATCTATGAAGACCTTTTTCCTCTTCTGAGGAGGGCCAGGATTATTTTTGTTTTGGTCGTGGCCCTATTCATCTTCTTGATCATGAATTTTTGGAAAGTCCAGGTTCTCGATCATGAGAGATACTGGGAGAAATCAGAGGCAAACAGGATGAGGGAAATTGCTCTCCCTTATCAGCGGGGCCTGATAATGGATAGAGATGGAACCATTCTGGCCAACAACAGGGCATCTTTCAGAGTTTCGCTCATCAGAGAGAATTGCGAGGATTATGACAAATCCTGCCGGAAGATAGCTCGACTGTTGAATATTGAGGAAAGCATCTTGAAGGAGAGGATTAAAAAATATGAATCCATGCCTCTTTTCAAGCCCATCGTGGTCAAGGAAGATTTAACGCTCGAAGAGGTGGCCATGATTGAAGCCAGAAAATTGGAGCTTCCCGAGCTGGTGCTTCAATCAGAGCCAAAGAGGTTTTATCCCTTTGAGAGTCTGGCTGCCCATGTCATCGGCTACCTGCAGGAGCTTTCTCCCGAAGAGATGAAAAAGAGTCTCTACGGAGAGAGGCGTCTGGGCGAGCTTGTGGGCAAGATCGGAATAGAGAAGCAGTATGAAACCGCCTTGGCCGGTGTCTATGGACAGCTCGTTGAAGTTGTGGATAGCTTGGGAAGAGGGAGGGAAGAGATAGACCGGCGTGAATCCGCTAGAGGCCAGGATTTAACGATCAGCCTGGATTTCGACATTCAGAAAGAAGCAGAAGAGCTGTTGGGAGGAAGGGAAGGAGCGATAATTGCCATGGATGCCAGGACAGGGGAACTGCTGGCTTTAGCCAGCTATCCCAATTTTGACCCGAATAAGTTTATCAACCGCTTTACGTCTGAGGAGTGGCTCAACCTGGTCAACAGCCCGGAATTCCCGTTGGAGAACAGGGCTATCCGAGGCCTGTATTCACCTGGCTCAGTGTTCAAGCTGACGGTGGCTTTAGGAGCTCTGGACTCGGAGATCGCGACCGATGAGACGACCTTTGTCTGTCGGGGCGAAACGACGATCTACAACCAGCCTTTTTCTTGTTGGAGAGAAGGAGGTCATGGGAAAGTGGGATTTTATGACGCTATCAGGCATTCCTGCAATATTTATTTTTACAATCTGGGAAAAGAGTTGGGAATCGAAAACATTTCCCGCTATGCCAGAATGCTCGGGTTTGGGATGAAGACAGGAATCGATTTGCCAGGTGAAAAAACGGGATTGGTCCCTGACGCCCAGTGGAAAATAAAGGCCAGGGGCGAACCCTGGCAAAAAGGCGAGACGATTTCCGTCTCCATAGGTCAGAGTTTCATGCTTGTCACTCCCATCCAGATCGCGGCTCATACGGCTCTGATAGCCAACAGAGGAGCAAGAGTGACTCCCCATCTGTTCAAATATCTGTCTGCAGATGGGAAAAGGAAGGAGGGCAAGAATCAATTTCTGAACCATGAAATCGTGGATATCGATCCCGCTGTTTTTGAGCAGGTCATCCAAGGAATGTGGGAAGCAGTCAATAACGAAGGCACGGGTCGGGCTGCAAAGATCCTTGGATACGATGTCTGCGGGAAGACCGGATCGACTCAAGTCATCAGTGAGGATAAGTCGGAGAAGCCTAAAAAGAAAGAATCAGAAGAGGAAGAAGAGGAAGTGAAGACTCATTCCTGGTTTACCGGGTTCGCACCGAGAGAAAATCCAGAGATTGTTGTCACCGTCATCGTCGAATACGGCGGCATGGGCGGTGTGACAGCAGCTCCGCTTGCTAGAAGATTATTTAACATCTACATGAGGAAACATGATAGATAGAAGTTTACTCAGGCATATCGACTGGATTCTGGTCGGACTTTTGCTGTTGAACTCTTTCATCGGAGCGGCTTTCATCTACAGTAGCTCTCATTATTTACCAGGGAATTATTTTCTAAAACAGATTTTATGGATCTTTATCGGCTCGATAGCTCTTTTTCTGTTTCTTACAGTTGATTATAAGATCCTTGTCTCTTTTTCTCCATACTTTTACATCATCGCTGTGGCCACACTCGGTGGCGTTTTGCTCTTTGGCCGGCTGGTTGCTGGGGCTAAAAGCTGGCTCAAATTCTCGTTTCTCCAGTTTCAACCTTCTGAACTGACGAAATTAGCTCTTATTCTTCTTTTGGCTTCTGTATTCTCTAAATTTAGGAGGGACTATGTTTCTTGGAAGAAAGGGCTCTTAAGCGGAGCTGTCACTGCTGTGCCTGTCTTTTTTGTGGCCTTGCAGCCAGATCTGGGTACAGCTTTGACCTACATTCCTCTTTTTCTCGCTGCCCTCATTCTCGCTGGTATGAATAAAAAGGTGTTTATCTACATCATGATCGCGGCTTTAGTCCTGGGTGTGGTTGGATGGAATTTTGCTCTTAAAGATTACCAGAAAAACAGATTGACCACCCTCATTTCTCCCAGTCAGGACCCCCTCGGCTCAGGTTATCATATTCTGCAATCGAAAATTGCCATCGGCTCAGGAGGATTTTTGGGAAAGGGTTTTAGAAAGGGGACTCAAAGCCAGTTAAGATTCTTGCCTGCTCGGCATACAGATTTTATTTTTTCGGTCATCGGAGAAGAATTCGGATTTATAGGCGTTGTTGTGGCTTTGATGTGCTATTTTATGTTTCTCAACAGGCTCTTTAAATCTGTCGGGCTGGCGAGGGACAGGGCGGGAGTCTACATCGTCTTTCTGGTCACAGTGATGATCACTTTCCAGTTTTTCATCAACGTCTTAATGGTCATCGGCATTTTACCCATCACAGGAACTCCCCTGCCTATGTTTAGCTACGGAGGATCTTCTCTCCTGACGAATTACTTGGGAGTATCCCTTGTCCTCAATGTTAAAATGAGAAGATTCGTGTTTGTCTGAAAACAGGAATGTTCCCTGTTCCTTGCCGATTGAACAATTCGCTCAATATCAATAGAATGAATGAGTCCATAAAACAACAGTCCTTGAATATTTTGGAGTGAATGGGATTGGTTTCAGTTAAAAAGTTATCAGAAATCCTCAAGGATATAGAGAAGCCTGGACGCTATCTTGGCGGCGAATGGAACGAGGTCAGGAAGGACCCGGCTCGTGTCAAAATTAAAGTCGCCCTTGCTTTTCCTGACCTCTATGATATTGGGATGTCCTATCTGGGTCAAAAAATCCTCTATTTTCTCTTGAATGGAAGGACAGACATTCTTGCGGAGAGGGTATTTACACCCTGGGCTGACTTTGAGCAAAAACTCCGCGCCGAGAAGATTCCTCTTTATTCACTTGAAAACAAGATTCCTCTTGACCAATTTGACATTCTGGGCTTCTCTCTGCTCTATGAACTCAATTACTCCAACATCCTGACCACACTTGATTTGGGCGGTATCCCTCTGCATTCAGCCGGGCGGAATTTGGACCATCCTTTAGTCATTGCCGGGGGGCCGGCAGCTTTCAACCCCGAGCCTGTGGCTGATATTTTCGACCTTTTCCTGATCGGAGATGGGGAGGAGGCTTTCCTGGAGATCATCGATAGGTTCTTGATCCTGAAAAAAGAATTCCGGGAAAAAGCCGCTCTCTTGAATGATCTGTCTCAAATTGAGGGCGTCTATGTCCCATCCCTGTACCCGGCCTACTTGCCTTCGAATTCCCATCTTCTTGCCGTAAGGTCGGAAAAGGGAGCAGAGGCAAAGATAAAAAAAAGGGTTCTCTTTCCTTTCCATGAGGCCCCTTTTCCAGAAGAGATCGTGGTACCGAATGTCAAGATCATTTTTGATAGAGTTTCTGTTGAAGTAGCCAGAGGTTGTCCACAGAAATGCAGATTTTGCCAGGCATCGAGTATTTATCTCCCCCCCAGAGTAAAAAGCCCTTCATTCGTCATAGAAAACATCATGAACAGCTTGCAGATGACAGGATATGAAGGTTCTTCTCTGGCTGCTCTTTCCGTAAGTGATTATCCTTACCTGGATAGGACGGTTGAGATATTGATGAAGGAACTGGCCAAGCAGAAAGTATCCCTTTCGCTTCCATCCTTACGGCCTAAGGGGCTGTCTTCAGATCTCGCCCGAAGCATCATCAAGGTGAGAAAGACAGGGTTCACACTGGTCCCGGAAGCAGGAACCGAGAGGTTGCGACGGGTGATCAATAAAAAACTGGAGGATGAAGATATCTTTGAGGCATCACGGAATGCCTTTTCTCAAGGATGGCGGTTGCTCAAGCTCTATTTTATGGTAGGGCTTCCTACGGAAAGAGAGGAAGACCTGGAGGGTATCGTGGATATAGTCCAGGGGATCTCCCGGATAGGCTGCCAGATCATGAAGTCGACGCCTCAGATCAACCTCAGTCTGTCCTCCTTTATTCCCAAGCCCCATACTCCTTTTCAATGGCTGGAGATGGAAGAGGAGCAGAGTCTCCAAGAGAAATACAGGTTTTTAATGTCTCGTCTGAGAAAGCATCGACATCTCAAGATCAAGAAGCAGCCACTGAAAAATTCTTTGCTGGAAGCTGTGTTTTCCCGTGGGGACAGAAGATTGAACAACGTCTTGCTTAAAGCCTGGAAAATAGGAGCCCGTTTTGATTCCTGGAGTAACTCTTTTTCTTTTCAAACTTGGGAACAGGCATTCATCCAGGAAAAACTTGACTACCATCTGTATTTATCCGCTATCAATAAGGATGTCCGACTTCCATGGGAGCATATTGACACGGGCATCAATAAATCCTACCTGCTGAGAGAACTGGACAAGGCATGGCGAGAGGAATACACACATTCCTGTCTGGAGGATAAATGCGGATCGTGTCAGGGCTGCTCTTTTCCTACTTTGTTGGAGAGGGAATTTCCAGAAGATGTCAAAGTTTCTCCAGTTCTGTCTACCAGATTGGGCAAAAAAACAGAGAAGGTTCATTGTTATCGCGTTTTTTTCTCCAAACATGGGACAGCCCGGTTCATATCTCATAATGATTTGAATAACGTCATCCAGAGGGGATTCAGAAGGGCTGGCATAGCGGTGGATTATACCCAAGGATTTCATCCCAAGATGATGATTTCCCATCCTCCTGCTCTTCCCCTGGGTATGGAGGGGAAGTCCGAGTGCTTTGAGTTTAAATCCCATTTTTTATTTCAAGAAGACGAGTTTATTTCGCGGCTGAATGCATGCCTCCCCCCAGGGATCAAAATCCTGAATTTAGAGAGACGAGGAACATTCCCATCTTCCCTGGGCGAGGAGATCGAAACTCTGATCTATTCCATAGACTTGAAAAATCCGGAGGTGCAAAAGGCTGTAAAGGGCGATGAAGATAAGGAAATCCCATCCTCCGAGTATTATAAAAAGATCGAAGAACGGCTTGGCGGTTTCTTGGCAGAGAATCCGAATGATTTAATCGACAAAACTCTTGTTGATAAGGAGAAAGGAAGAATCTATCTTTACATAAGACACAACCTGCAAAAGGCCTTTCGGGCTCAGGAGTTCACTGAGAAGATTTTTGGGATAAAAAACTCTTCTTTTATCATGTCACGGGAAAAAATAGTGTTCCACAAGCATGAAAAATTGACATAACAAGAGGTTTCCAGTATAAAACTCGATGATTATTGGTATCATGCAATAAAATGGATGAAATGATAAAGCAAGGAGGAAAGAGTGATTAGTTTTAGCCTATCAGAAGAGCAGCTGGCTTTACAGGAAATGGCTCGGGAGTTCGCCGAAAAAGAGATGAAGCCCAACGCCGCTAAATATGATAAGGGAGATGAATTTGCTGAAGACGTTATGAAGAAAGCGTTCGAAGTCGGGTTTCTCACCTGCACGGTCCCTAAGGAATACGGAGGCGGTGGATTGAGCGACATAGATACTGTGATCATCAGCGAAGAGCTTGCAGCCGGGTGTGCGGGGATGTACACCACGATGATGGTCAATGCCTTAGCCTACACACCGGTCATTATTTTTGGCACTGATGAGCAGAAAAAGAAGTTCCTCACACCTCAGACTGAAAAGATGTCTTTTGCCTCATTTTGCCTGACTGAAAGAGAGGCTGGTTCCGACGCAGGCTCCATGAAGACAAAAGCGAAAAAAGTCGGCGATGAATATGTTATCAACGGTTCCAAATGTTTTATTTCCAACGGTGGTATTGCCAATTTTTATGTCGTGTTCGCCAACTCGAACCCCGAAAAGGGGATGCGGGGAATCAGTGCTTTTGTCGTCCCCCGGGAGACTCCCGGAGTCATCATCGGCAGAGAAGAGGATAAGATGGGACACAGGGCATCGAATACTGTGGAGCTTACCTTCGAAGATGTGAAAATTCCCGCAAAAAATCTTTTAGGAAAAGAGGGGATAGGCTTCATCATAGCTATGAAGACCCTGGACAAAACAAGAGCTCCTGTTGGAGCGGCAGGAGTCGGTGTGGCCAGAGCAGCCCTGGAATACGCGGTTGAATACGCGAAGAATAGAAAACAGTTTGGCAAACCCATTGCTCTTTTTCAGAACACAGCTTTCAAGATCGCTCAGTTGGCCATGGAAATAAACGCTGCGCGACATCTTGTCTGGCATGCAGCTTGGCTCATGGATGAAGGCAAGCCCTGCGGCAAAGAATCGGCCATGGCTAAAGCTTTTGGTTCGGATGTCGCCATGAAGGTCACCACGGAATGTGTCCAGATCTTAGGTGGCTACGGATACATGAAGGATTATCCGATGGAAAAGTTGATGCGTGATGCAAAGCTTCTTCAGATCTACGAGGGAACGAACGAAATCCAGCGATTGATCATCTCAAGAGAGATCATCGGACCTATTACCTAAGCCATAGACGATAACAGCGGCAAGAATATTCATTTCCATAAAAAAAGAGCCTGCAGTCTATTTTAAAAAGAACGAAACACAAAGAAAAAAGTGGGAAAATAACAGTCGCTCTAAAGGCAGCAAAAAAAGATCAGTGATTGATTATTTCGAAGAGGTCTTCTTCGACTGATTGTGTCGGATTCTCGATTATCCTTCCTTTTTCCTGGTTATTGATAAAGACTATGAAGGTTGGGATTCTTATGATATTTTTACCCTTGATGTAGGGCTTGCGGGCATCCTTGTCTCTCGGAAGCCCGACATATTTCGTTATCAGGTGGGAGTTGTCAACCAAATCCATGATCTTGAAATAGGCGCTGACATTTCTCATGCTATCAGGGCACCAAGTTCCGAGAAAGACTTCAATAATGACTTCCTGATCGATGGATTGCAGTTTTTCAATGACTTCCTGGTCGGGTGAATAAGAGGTGATTTCACCCTCCCAGCCAGGGCACTTCTCCAGAATCCTTTCTCTGGATAATTTTCCCACTAATTCGACATCTGCATATGAAAAGTGAAAAAGAAAAAGGATAAGAAAGAATAAGGAAAGAAGTTTTTTATCCATGAAGGAATGTCAAAAGAAGGAGAGGCAGTATTATTGGAGAGCTAGCGTCCTCCTTCGTCTTCTTCCTCGATATATTCAAGGACGATTCCGATTTCTTCGACTCCAGCTCCTCTTGCCACATCCATCATTTCGATGACTTGGCCAAAAAGAACTCTCGCGTCAGCCCTGATCAACATGGTTTTATGCTGGCGGGGACCATAGATGTTCATCAATTGACTTTCAAGAAGGTCGCGTTCGTAGAAGGTCCTGTTGATGTCTACTTTTCCATCTTTATGCAGAGTCAAAACGATAACGTCCGGGGCTGAAGCGGAGTCTGCAGTTGTCTCAGGAAGTTTTGCATCCATTCCTCTTTGAACTGATGGTGTGATAACCATAAAAATGATGAGAAGAACCAAGAGGACATCACACAGAGGAACGACGTTAGGTTCAGCTTTTGCCGCCATGCTCTCCTCCTCTTTACGGGTAGTGACTGATAGTTAATTTTACGATAGGTGTTTCTGTTTTGTCAACGTGTTGTTGATTTTTTTCGCATGGGCATATATATTTGAAATAAAAAAGGAGGCGACATGAAAGAGTTAAAGATAGAGGTGGTGGGAGTCAAAGAACGGTGTGGGGCCAAACATAAGGTTGGAGATTACTTCTTCATCAGAGGAGAAGGGACTATCGAGATTCCAGAGAAGAAAAAAGTATGCATCTATGCTCTCAACAGCCTCTTCCCTTTCTTGACCTCCAAGCAGAGGGAAGATGAGCTTCCTCATGATGATTGGGTCGCTGAGACTGAGACACTTTGCTGTCCGGACCCGAAAGGGGTCGTGTTCAAGATCACTCCTCTTTCTTGAAAGTGAGCTGAAGCTTCACCTTAAACATCTTTTTTTATTCATTTTGATAGGGTTCATCGCTCATAAGGACATGAATACTTACTCAAAATTTAACCAGGAGATGTTGTGTATTGAGACCTGTATTAAGACGTGAATCCTTTTTGACGGGAGAAGAGTATGGCCCGAGCTTCAAAGACGATGATAGCTGCCAGGAAAATCAAGATGACACTGACACATCCCAAAAGGTAGCTTTTTGTCTTGAAGAAATTATAGCCTTGGTAGACGAGGGCGCCAAGCGTCGTCAAGAGCATGAAGATGGCCGGATAGACCGTGTATTTTTTAGGCCTTTTGATTCCCACAAGATAGGAGGAGACAACGATCAAAGCCAGGGCAGCCACGAGCTGGTTTGAAGCACCAAAAACAGGCCATATAGCCTTGTAGCCCTCTGTCCCTCCCATGATTCCCGCAAAAACCAGGACAAAAAGAGACGCAAGCCACCTGTTTTTAAGAGGAGGAACGGCTCTCCCCAGGAGCTCGGTGGTGATAAATCGGCCAATCCTGGTCGCGGTGTCAAGGGTGGTCAGGACAAAAGCGTTGAGCATGATCATGCCGAAAAAAGTTCCGATGACTAAGGTCAATCCAGGAAGGGCTGAGAGGAGCTTTCCGTACCCCGTGGCAAAGGCCCGGATCGGGTCTCCTAAAGTGGTCATCAGATACTGAAAGCCGAATGGGCTCTCTATCCCAGAAGGATCCCAGATAAGCGCACTGGCTGCGATGAATATTACCAGGCCGGCCAGGGCCGCTTCAGTGACCATCCCACCGTATCCGATCAGTTTTCCGCTCAGCTCGTCAGGGAGTTGTTTGGCTGTTGTTCCCCCGGCCACAAGGGAATGGAATCCTGAGATGGCCCCGCAGGCAATGATGACAAAGAGCATGGGCCAGAGAGGTCCTCCTTTGCTTGTAAAAGAGATAAAAGCCGGTGCGTTAAGTGAGGGGTGAGCAATGATCAGCCCAAGATAACCAAGGCCAAGCCCTAAGAACAGAATCCAGGTGCTGATATAATCTCTCGGCTGGAGAAGAAACCATACCGGTAGCGAGGAAGCAAAGAAGCTGTAAATGATCAGCAGAAAAAACCAGAATTTCTGGGCTGACATTCCCAGTATTTGAGCAGGGAGCGTGATCGGTACCAGGTTTCCAATGTAAATCAGTAAGAAAAGGAGGAGGAGAGAAAGGAGGGTTCCGATGACAACGTTGAAGCCCTTTTTATAGACCAGCCAGCCAAATAACATTGCAATAAAGACCAGGCTAAAAGTGGGGATGACGATTTCAGGCTGGGAGACAAGAGTTTGTGAGGCAACCACAGCAAAAACCGCGATGACCAGAGCCAGGGTCATCCAGATGAACACAGAAAAGATGATTTTCGTCCGATATCCAAGCGTTTTATTGGATATGTCTGCCAGTGATGTTCCTCGATTCCGGACAGATGTCATCAGCGAGGTGTAATCGTGCACTGCTCCCAGGAAGATACTGCCCAGAGCCACCCAGAGAAGGCCACCCAGCCAGCCGAAATAGAGAACTCCCAGCAAAGGGCCAAGGATCGGTCCAGCTCCCGCGATCGATGAGAAATGATGTCCGAAGAGGAGAGGCTTTTTGGCCGGGGAATAGTCGATCCCATCTTTCAGCTGCTGAGCAGGAGTAGGACGGTCTTTGCTCGCCTGAACCACGTGTTTTTCGATGAAGCTCCCGTATATTTTGTAGCCTAGGATGAGCCAGGTTATAAGAATGAAGGCAATGATAAGAGTGTTCATCTCTTCTTTTTCAGAGTCGCGATCTTAAAATATATTGGATAATTTCCGAATTTGCAAGGCAGATGGATTTGAGAGACTAACCTGGGCACTGTTGACGATGATCGGGACGACTTTTTTATTTTTGAGAGCTCTTCCAATACAGGAAAGCGGCTAAGATAAGAAATGCAGCTAATGCAACATAATCACCAAGATCGACACCTATTCCCTGCGGCTTATGGGCTGTGATATAGGCATATAACGCGACTCCAACCATGGTGATTCCCTCTCCGGCGATGAATCCTGAACCTAAGAGAATCCCTTTTTCTTTTCTGTGAGTTTTCAGTTTATCATCTTTGACGGATCTCCTCTCGATGATATTCCTGATCAATCCTCCGACGAAGATCGGGGTCATTGTAGAGAGAGGAAGATAAATCCCGACAGCAAAAGGAAGGGAAGGAATCCCGACAAGCTCTGCTACCAGGGCAAAGGCACCTCCGACCAGGACGAGTCCCCAAGGGAGGTTACCGCCGAGCACTCCTTCGATGACCGTTTTCATCAAGGTGGCTTGAGGCGCAGATAATTCCTGGCTACCAAATTCAAAAGTTTTCCCCAGAAGCCACACTGTCCAAGCTATGGCATAAGCAGAGGCCAAAACTCCTATCAATTCAGACATCTGCTGTTTCCTGGGAGTGGCTCCGATAATGTAGCCGGCTTTGAGGTCCTGTGAAATGTCACCAGCAATAGAGGCACTGATGGCGACCACAGTCCCGACAGTCAAGGCTGTGGCCATGCCCAAAAGGTCTGTCCACCCCAGGGCTAAAAAGACTAAGCTTGTTCCGAGAAGGGCCACTATTGTCATGCCAGAAGTGGGATTGGAAGTCACCCCCACCATTCCCACTATTCTCGAGGAGACGGTCACAAAACAAAAGGCGAAGACGACGATACATACAGCTCCTAATAAGCGGATCAAGAGAGAGGTTTGGATGCCAAGGACCTGGGGGGCCAATATGATCAGGACTGTGACTATGAGAATTCCAAGGCCCAGGACCGGGAAAGGCAGGTCAGTATCTGTTCTTATCTTTTTGCTTTGATCGGTTTGCTTACTCAACCTGAAATCTTTAAATCCCGTCTTCAGTGCACCGAGCATTGTCGGCAAGGACTTGACGACCGTGATGATCCCTCCAACGGCCACAGCTCCAGCGCCGATGACCCTTATGTATTTATACCAGATATCCTCGGCTGCCATCTGAGCTATAGGAAGGTTTGTTTCAGGGAACAGCGGGATATTAAGGTTCTCTCCGAAATAAGCGATCAAAGGAATCAGGCCTACCCAGGAAAGAATGCCGCCGGCGACCATGATTCCGGCGATTCGGGGACCCAGGATAAAGCCAACTCCAAGAAGGGCGGGTGTGGCGTCCAAACCAAGTTCGGCTTTTTTCAGTACAGGGAGTTTGAGGTGGATCTTATCCGGCCAGAGTTTAAAGATGGCAATAATGGCTTTGTAGACCGCCCCGATCCCCAGACCTAGGAATACGTTCTTGGCTTTGGCTCCGCCTTCTTCTGCCGAGATTAAAACCTGAGAGGCTGCGACTCCTTCAGGATAGGGAAGAACCCCGTGTTCCTTGACGATAAGAGCTTTTCTCAGCGGGATCATGAAGAGAACTCCCAGGATGCCGCCGAAGAGGGCCAACGTTCCTATTTTGAAGATACTCGGATTGAATCCCCAGAGAAAAAGAGCCGGGATGGTGAAGATGATCCCCGAGGCCAAGGAAGAACTGGCTGATCCTGTGGTTTGAGCGATGTTGCAGTCCAAGATGGTGCTTTTTCCCAATATTGGAGTAAGGACTCTGAACACAGCCACAGAAATCACAGCCAGAGGAATGGCTGTTGAGATTGTCAACCCCACTCTCAAGCCTATGTAGGCATTGGCTGCACCGAAGACGATACCGAAGATGGCTCCGATGATGACAGCCTTGAGGGTGAAATCTTTATACGGAGTTTGGTCGGGCACATAAGGTTTGTGTTCTTCCATCTTCAGTTCCTTTCCTTGGCATCAAGTTTTTTGCAGTCTAACATATAATGCATGTTTTTTCTAACAGAAATTCTGGCCATCATTCTATCCTGTTTTGCATTGATTGGACAAATTGAGGTATCGTATCCGCAAGGGATGAAGAGAGTTTAAAATGGGTGAGTTTATTGATGAGACGCCACCTCACTTTGGGGCAAGTCTGTCTTTAAGCGACTAACCCAGGGTTTCGGCAGCCTTTTTATTATTGTTTGTTTGGAATATCAGAAGAGCTCTTCCTGATCCGATAGATGTCCCGTAGCAGTAATCTATATCGATCGCAGCATTCCCCAAAAGAGCGCCTATCTCTGCTCCGGCCCCTATTCGGTCCTCGATTTCGACTGTGACAACTTTGTTTGTCTTTACTTTATATCTTAATACTTTCAGAGCTTTCTCAGCTTTTTTATTATCTGATGTGATAAGCAGAAAAATTCCCTTCTTGCCTTCTGAATGAGCGCGGAGGGCTCTCAGGTTCACGCCGGCGTTGGCTAAAGTCCCCAGCACACGTCCTAATATGCCGGGTTCATTGGGGGTGATGACGTGGAGTTCTGTTTCTTCCTTTACATTGTGCAATTTTTCTCCTCCTTTGTTGAAAGTGAATTATACCAAAATCAGTGCTTTAAAAACAAAGAAAATATCACAAATCAAGAAAGATATTGTTTTTTGCATTGGCATGCATATAATTTGAGGGCAAAGCGCATCAAGAGATGGATGGCATGGTGAGCAAAGAGAAAGGGCGATTGGCCTTTATCGATAATTCCATCGATTCTTCAGTCTACAATCCAGAGGAACATTGGAAGCCATATCTTGAGGTCGAGTGGGATTCATTCAAAGCGACCAAACATCAATTCCCAGATTTCAAGAAAGTCAAGTACACCCATTTACTCTTGACAGGTTCAGAAGCTTCGATTGTGACCAGAGATAAATGGGCTGAAGAGGAAGCCGAGGTTATCCAGGAAGCAGTGGAGAGGGGATTAGCGGTTCTCGGAAGCTGCTACGGCCATCAGCTTCTCGCTTATGCCCTTCTGGGCTCTTCTTCTGTTCGCCGGTCTCCTCGGCTGAAGTGGGGTGGATTCCTGTCCAGATTGTCAGAGAAAGCAGGATTCTCGGCAAGAAAAGGCAGGCTTTTTCCTTCTCAGTTCATTTTGATGAGGTCGTGAATTTGAATGAGGATTTCCATATTTTGGCTTCCACTGAGCGCTGCCTGGTCCAAGCTTTTCAGGTAAAGGACAGGCCGATCTGGGGTTTTCAGATTCACCCTGAGATCAACATTCAAAACGCTCGAACACTTTTAAAAAACTTGATCGCGCTTAAACTGAATAATACATCCATCTTTGAGAAAGCTTTAAATTCAAGGCCAAAAGACTCAGGGCTCATCAAGCAGATTACAGAATGCTTTTTGAGTGCAGGGGGGTACCGATAAAGAGCTTAAATAACAAAATGAAGGATCCAAGTTCGACTCGAAAACCTAGGGAGCTCGGACTCTTCGACCTCCTTATTCCGTCTTAGAGAATAAAAAAGAAAAAGAAATCGGGTTGAGTGAGTTTTCCAGTTATCTCGCCTGGTATTAACTTTTCAGTTTATTTAAAATTTCCCTGGGAAGAGAGCTGACTTCAGCCTTGGCGTTCGTTGAGAGGTGCACGGTGTAGCCACTGGCGATGGACTTTTTCTCTTTTCTGGTCACGAGTTCATAAGCAAAGACCACTTTTTTCGGGGTGACCTCTTTCAGGAAGACACGGATGAGGAATTTGTCGTCGTATCTCAGCGGCCTTTTGTATTTGCAGAAGGCTTCGACAACGACCAGGTAATAGCCCTGCTCCTCGATACTTTTATAGGGAATATTCTTCTGGCGGCAGAATTCCGTTCTCCCTATCTCAAACCACTCAAAATAACTTTTGTTGTGGGCCACTCCCATTCGGTCAATTTCTGAATAGCGAACCCTCACTTCGAATTCGATGTATTTTTTCCCCCCTTGAGTCAAAGCAGCTTTATTCGACAAGCTTTCCGAGTTTCGAGATTTCATCATTGTAGTATTTTCGGTAAAGAATTTCCCACTCTCTGCTTCCTTCTTCAATGGCTTTCTTCTGAGATTGAATCTTTTCTATGGCCTTCTTATCGATCATGTTATAAAGCTTAATCTCTTCTTCGATGCTTTTCACTATCGACAGCCTTATTTCATTCGAGTCATCCAGGAATTCAACCTGGTCGTTCCCAAAAAGAAAGTCGAGCATGATGCGGGATAAAAAGTTTATTTTTTCTCGAGAAAGCCTTAGTGTCACAGGACTATATTCCTTTCCCTTGCCAGTTTTGTTTTAATCATCCTGAACATCGTCTGGTATTCGATGTTTTCTCTTCGGATTTTTTCCATGTGCTTGCTGAGGATTTCTCTCACTTCTTGGTCGAGCTTATCTTCCTTTTGGAACTCTTCGGTGATAAGGTCGATAAGCTCCACGATAAGCTTATTCCTGTCCTCGGCGATTATTTTTCCGTCTTTAACAAGATTTCGCACGGCCAAAGAGGCCAGATGCTCTATTTGATTCTTGTTTAGCCTCATTTCCCGTATAAAATACAATAACTTGCCTTAAAATTCAAGGATTGTTTGAAGATGTCTTCTTGAAAGCTAAGAAATTGGACATTTATCGGCTATTCGCAGGGATTTTGGCGCAAAATTTTGCATAAAATCTACAATTTCTCCAAAAAAAGAGATTCCATGAGAAAAATCTGGAGTTGATGGTTTCTATTTGTCCTTGCTGGATAAGAAGAGGCTGTAGGCAAATCCACCCAGACAGACGGCAAAGATAAAGATCATAAAAAGAATGGCTTCAAGAGTCATTGGATCTCGCTAATATTTTGTTGATGATGATTTTATTCAAGAGGATGAACAGCACGATGGCGATGATCCACTGAAAAAGAACGGTTCCTACGGTCGATGGAGCGAACAGTTTGAACCAATTTTGAGGATCATCGGAATAGCTTTGCCAGAACCACCATCCCAGCATGGCCAAAAATTGGAGGGGAAGGAGGGCAATGACCAGGATGTCAAACCATTTTCCGATTTTGATTTTGTGCTCAGGGTCGGAAATGATATTCAAACGGAAGTTTTTTGGGCCTATTTTGAGGACAGTGAACGTGAAGAAAAATCCGCTCACCATCAGGCCCAAACTCCAGACCCAGTCCTGGTTGTTGAAGAATCCCATGCTGATGGCCGAAGGAAGCCCTAGGCAGAACCCGCAGAGGCCAACAATAGTCACAGCTTTTCTCCTGGACAGCCCCGAATCCATCAGGATCCGGGTGTCGAGTTCAATCATCGAGATGAGGGAGGAGAAGGCTGCGAAAGTCAACGCAAGAAAGAAGAGGGCGAGGAAAAAATTGCCTCCGGGGATCTTTGAGAACAGGTTAGGAATCCAGATGAAAGTTAGGCCTTGATTGTCGGTTTTCATCACTTCAAGGACCTTCTGTTGTGAGAAATCCTGAGTCGAGAAGTAAGAGAAAACTGTGGGGATAACCGCCACGGCTGCCAGCAGGGAAGCCAGGTTGTTACCAAAGCCTAAGGTGGCTGAGGTCAAAACAGGATTTTCCCTTTTATGAGAATAGACCGCGTAAGTGAGTATCAGTCCCCAACCCGCGCCGGTTGACCAGGCGGACTGACTCAAGGCGTTCAACCAGACCTTATAGTCAGCTAGGCGGGACAGGTTAGGAGAGAAGAGGAAGTTTAGTCCCTGAAAGGCGGAGGGCAGGGTCAAAGAGCGCACACAGGCGATGATGAGCAGAAGGAAAAGAGAGGGAATAAGGATCTTGTTGGCCCTTTCAATCCCTTTGACGACTCCCGCGTAGATTATGAAAGCACCGATGCCCATGGCCAAAAAGTGAAAGAGGATTGGCTCCCAAGAAGAGGTGAATGAATGCCAGAGTTCGAGAGAATTCCTCTTCAATAAGCCCTGGAAAGTGGTGGCGATAAAGTACTTGATGCACCAGCCGGTGACGACTGAGTAATAGAACATTATGGCCGTGGTCACAAAGGCGACAAAAGTCCCCATCCAGGCGCAGTTTCTTCCAGCCATTTTCCCGAAGGAACCAATCACACCCAACCGGGTTTTCTTCCCCATGGATATTTCGATAATGAGAAGAGGTATAGACCAGAGCAAAAGGAAGATAATCCAGGCGATGATGAATGCCCCTCCGCCCTGCTGGCTGACAATCCGGGGAAAACGCCATATGTTCCCGGTGCCAACAGCCATACCCAGACCGGCAAAGATTATCCCCCAGCGGGAAGCGAACATTTCCTTTTTTGCCATTTTTGCTAATTTATTCTCATCCATCTGCGGTGTCAATAACCAGGAAAGGATGAAAATAATTCTTCTCAGGATCCCTCTTCGCCAGAGCCAGGAATTTTCCTTCAAGGCTGAACATCCTGAAGACCAATTCTTCTTCCTTTTGATAGTGGTTCACAAGGGATTTGTGGTGAATGATTTTCTTGATGTTTGCATCAGGGACCATATTTCCGTTCCTGGCCAAGACAGCGCCTCTATCTTCAAGGATAACCTTGGGGAACTCGGGGAGGAGGAGTTCGATAGGGATGAGAAAATCCTCTGTTTTTCCCTCTTTCGCCAGAATGTTGATCTTTTCCAGGCTGAAACTTTGCTCGATCCGAAAATCCCCCACTTCTGTGCGAAAGAGCCCTGAGAGGTGAGCACCGCAGCTCAAAGCCTGTCCCAAGTCGTGCGCAAGGGAGCGGATGTAAGTACCGGAGGAACAACCGACTTTGAATTCGAGATAGGGAGGAGTGTACTTATTAAGCTCAAAAGAAAGGATAGTCACCTGGCACGGCTTCAATTCAAACTCCTTATTTCCTCTAGCCAGGGCATAAAGCGGTTTTCCTTTGTATTTTTTTGCGGAATAAGGAGGAACGACCTGTTGAATCTTCCCTTCGAATTTTTTCATGGTGTTCAGGAGCGTTTCTCTCGGAGGAAAGTCTGGGCTTTCTTTTGAGGTGGGTTTACCTGCGGAGTCATAGGTATCTGTAGAGAAACCCAACCTGATTCGGCCGGTGTAAACTTTATCCTTTTTGGAATAGAAGGGGAAAAGCCGGGTTGCTTTTCCCACAGCCACCACAACAAGGCCCGTGGCCAGAGGGTCCAGGGTTCCGTAATGGCCAACCTTTTGGATTTTTAGAATGTTCCGGATTTCGGCGACCACGTCATGAGAAGTGATGTTTTGCGGTTTATTGACGAGGATAAGCCCGTCCATGACTTTAAGATTCAAAAGGGGTAGGGTTCTTTATACTTATCCGGGATCTTCCCTTTAGGTTGTTTTTTCAGAAGCTGGTCGACTTTTTCCGGGATTTCCTTTAGTAGTTCTTCATATTTTCCTTTGACTGTGAAACCCGCAGCATGGATGTGCCCGCCTCCTCCAAAATGCTCGGCAACAAAAGCCGCATTCGCTCTGCCCTTGGACCTGAGACTTACCCTAAAGGTGTTGTTTTCGATCTCTTTGAAGAACAGGACCATCCGGACTCCCTTGATCGAGCGGGCTAAAGTGGTGATGTCTTCTGTATCGACTTCTTTAAGCTGGAGGGAATCCTGGAATTTCTTAAACATGGTGATGGTGGCGATGTTGCCCCTGGGATTCATCTGGAGGGTCGAAAGAACATTGCCCAAGAGTTTGATTTTCTCAGGCGAGTTGTTGTTGAACAGAAGCTCAGCGGTTTGTATTGAACTGGCGCCGTGTTCGATCAATTTATGGCAGACATCGAAACTTCTGGCGCTGGTATTGGAGAATTGAAAAGAACCTGTATCAGAGACAATGGCGCAGTAGAGATGATTGGTAATCCGAGGCGTGAACTCGATGTTGAGCTTTTCTCCCAGCGTGTAGACCATTTCTCCCACAGCTGATGCTTCTTGATCCACCCAATTTATGTCCGCGTAGTAATCGTTCGAATGATGATGGTCAATATTGATTTTGAAATAGTCATCCAGGTTGTCCTGCCCGGAGCGCGAGACATTGGCGCATTCAAGAAGTATGACCAGGTCAAAGCCTTGGGCAGGGATTTGACCCATCTTGATCTTATCGATGTCAGGGACATTGTTAATAGGGAAAGGAGTTTTATCTTTATTGATGATTTCGACTTCCTTGGCCAGCAGCTCTCCCATGAAGGCCAGAGCCAGGCTGGTGCAAATGGAGTCACCATCAGGTCTGAGATGGGAAGTGATGGCAATGCGCTGGCTTTCGAGAATTTTTTGAACGATTAAGCTCGCCGGATTATTTTCCATTTTTCTTGATGTCTTCGAGGATCGAGTCAATTCTCGCTTCATATTCTGGACCCAAATCCTTAGAAAAAATGAGCATGGGATTATACTTTAATTTAACTTTTGAGGCAATAGATTTTCTCAGATGTCCTTTTTTTTCATCCAAAAGAGAAAATACCGAGTCCTGCTGCTCAGCTCCATAAATACTCAAATAGACATGAGCTGTTTTCAGGTCCGCGGTCATTTCAACTCTCGTGACGGTGATCAAACCAGAAAAAGAATCCTGAAATTCCTCTATGAGCAGACGGCTGAGTTCCTCTTTGATCAGGCTCGACACTCTTTTCTGACGCCTTGTTATGCTCATTTCAGTTACCTCCTCTGGTAAGGAAGTAGAGTCTGATGACCAGGAGAATGCTTCTTCAGGATATTATTCAAATTAAAAGTAATGAGTCTCATAGTCAAGGATCTGGCCATCTATGTTTTTTTCAACGTCTTCGATGATTTTGCTGAACAGGCTTTCAACGGGTCTCTTTTGGCTGTTGAGACTCACCATCCCGATCTTTGTTCTTTGCCATTTATTCTGGTATTCGAGCTCAGAAATGGCGACATTGTATTTTTTTGTTAAACGGCTCCTTAATCCTGAAAGTCTCTTTCGTTTATCTTTCAGAGAGTGAGAATAAGGGAGGTAAATCTCTATGGATAAAAAACCGATAACCATCGGGAAGCACTCAACAGGCTTTACTTAGGGGTTTCTTTCTCCATGATGAAGGCTTCTATGATATCTCCTTCCTGGAAGTCTTTATATTTCTCAAGGCGGATACCGCATTCGTATTCTTTCTTAACCTCTGTGACGTTGTTCTTCAGATGTTTAAGAGATGCAACGCGACCCTGATGGACGACTTCCTTATTCCTGATGACTCGGATTTCCGCGTTTCTGGTTATTTTTCCGTCTGTTACGTAGCAGCCAGCGATTACACCGATCCTTGAGATGTTAAAGACCCTCCTGATTTCAGCCTTTCCCAGATAAGTTTCTTTTATGGTTGGCTCCAACAAGCCGGATATGGCTTTCTTTACATCGTGTGTCAGTTCATATATGACTTTGTAAATCCGGATCTCTACATCTTCCTCCTTGGCCATATCTAGGATTTTTTGGTCTGGTTTTATGTTGTATCCGATGATGATAGCGTTTGACGCTGATGCCAAAAGAACATCGGATTCTGTGATCTTCCCAGTCGCTGAATGAACGATTTTTACTTTGATCTGCTCAGTGCTCAGGTTGGGAAGAACGTCGGCAAGGACTTCAGCAGAGCCATGGACATCGGTCTTGATGATCAAAGAAAGCTCCTTGACCTGGCCTTTCTCCATTTTTTTAAAAAGCTCATCCAAAGTCAGATGTTCGGGCCTTTGGGTGTCAGTCTTTTTCACCTGAGAGAGGCGGTACTGAACGAACTGTTTGGCTGTTTCGAGGTCTGAAACAACCTGAAAAATGTTTCCCGCGACGGGCACATCAGAGAATCCGAGGACTTCAACTGGCATGGATGATTCAGCTTTTTTCAAGGTTTTGCCTTTTTCGTCAAAAAGAGCTCTCGCTTTTCCATAGGTTGTCCCGCAGATAAAGGCTTCACCCTGACTGAGGATTCCATGCTGGACGATTACAGTGGCCACTGCTCCCTTTTTTGCGTCAAGGCGCGCCTCCAGAACAGCTCCTTGAGCTTTTACCTTGGGATTGGCCTTGATCTCAATGACATCCCCCAAAAGAAGAATCATCTCTAAAAGCTCTTCCAGGTTTGTTTTTTCTTTGGCTGAGACTTCCACACTGATGGTTTTTCCTCCCCAGTCCTCTACCAGGAGGCCTTCCTTTGAGAGCTGCTGTTTGACTTTGTCTACGTCCGCTTCAGGCTTGTCGATTTTGTTGATGGCTACCATTATCGGGACGCCAGCATCTTTGGCATGGCTGATGGCTTCCCGGGTTTGCGGCATGACTCCGTCGTCTGCGGCTACCACCAGGACGACGATGTCTGTTAAATGGGCTCCACGGGCTCTCAGTTGAGTGAATGCTTCGTGGCCCGGAGTGTCAATGAACGTAATGGGTCTCTTAGCATGTAAGACTCTGTAGGCACCGATATGCTGGGTAATGCCGCCAGATTCCTTTCCGACCAGGTTGGATTTTCTGATGGCGTCCAAAAGAGTTGTCTTTCCATGGTCGACGTGGCCCATTATGGTGACCACGGGAGGTCTCAATATCATCTCTTCTGGATTGCTCCCGGCTTGAATACGAACCTCCTTCTCTATCGAAACCAATTCCAGCTCGAGCTTAAATTCCTCAGAGATCGCCGAAGCCAAGGATTCATTGACGACATCATTCACACTGACGGTATATCCTTTTGCTTCGAGCTTCTTGAACATATCTTTGGTCTTGATCCCTGCTTTTTCAGAGAGTTCTTTTATAGTTTGCCCTTCCCTCAATATGATTTTTTTTGCAGAGCTATCCCCAGCTTCTACTTTTGGCTTGGTCTTTTTTGTGTTTTTTTGTGTGTCCATGATTTCTTATTTCTCCAGGTTATTGACTAAATGCTATTCTTCCTTGATCTCTATTTTCCAGCCGATGAGTCTTGAAGCCAGCCTGACATTGATCCCTTTCTTTCCTATTGCCAGGGAAAGCTGGTCTTTAGAAACTATGGCCTGCATGGTTTTCTCGCTTTTGTTCAGGATGAAGACTTTTTCTACTTTAGCGGGGCTGAGAGATGCTTTCGTATAGGTCAGGGGATTATCGGACCACTCTATGATGTCAATCTTCTCTCCAGCCAGCTCTTTGCTGATGGCCATGATCCTATTCCCCTTGACTCCTATACAGGCTCCGATAGGGTCTATGTCCTTTTCCTCAGAGAAGACAGCCACTTTTGCTCTTTCTCCGGGCTGACGGACGGCATCCTTTATTTCTATATCCCCGTTAGCGATTTCAGGGACCTCCAACTCCAATAGCTTTGACAAGAATTTTGGGTCCGCCCTGGAGACGACAACCTGAGGGCCTTTATTTTCTTTTCTGACCTGAATGACCACAGCTTTTATCCTGTCTCCTCTTTCGAATTCTTCATTCGTTAACTTTTCTCGATGCGGAAATAGGACATCGGTTTTGTTCACTTCAAGGATCATGTTTTTATTCGACTCGAACCTTCTCAGGACACCGGTCACGATTTCCCCTAAGCGGGGTGCAAAGGATTCATAAATCTTTTCTTGTTCTGCGTCCCTGACCTTTTGAAGGATAACCTGTTTCGCTGCCTGGGCAGCGATACGGCCCAGAGTATCGGAGGGCAAGTCGATTTCGATGTCTTTTCCGAAAGACGCTTCAGGGTCAACTTTCTTGGCCTCCTCCAAGGAGATTTCTGTAGCTGCGTCCTGAGGGGCTTTGCTGACTTTCTTGACGGCGTAGACTCTGAGCTCCCCCTTTTCTGGCTGAAAGGAAATATTGACTTTTTCCTTGCGGGTGAAATACTTGGCAGAAGCGACTCTGAGAGATTCCTCAATAGCACTGACGATGACACCGATCTCCACGCCCCGTTCTTTGCTGAGCTGGCGAATAGTATTCCACACGTTCACTTTCATTTCTGTGCCTCAGTTTTGCCAATGAGGAACCTAGAGAGGCGAGAATTATAACTGAAATAGAAAAGAATATCAAACGCTGTACGAGGAAATAAATGCGCGAAAGTTCAGGGAAAATAAGGAGCAGAGTGCTGATAAAAGGTTTTTGATAGGGAAGAACTTCACATGATCAAGGGAGCGAAAACAAGGCTCACCACAGCCATGAGCTTGATCAATATGTTCATTGAGGGGCCAGCAGTGTCTTTTAAGGGATCGCCAACAGTGTCCCCGATGACAGAGGCAGCATGAACCTCTGTCCCCTTACCTCCCAGGTTGCCTTCCTCAATCCATTTTTTGGCGTTATCCCAGGACGCGCCAGCGTTGGCCATGAAGATTCCCATCAAAACTCCAGTGGCTGTTGCTCCTGCCAGGAATCCACCCAAGGATTCAGGCCCGATGATAAAGCCTACAAGCAGAGGTGCAATCACGGCCAGAAGGCCTGGAAGGATCATATCTGCCAGTGCACCACGCGTCACGATATCGATACAGCGGTCTGAATCAGGTTTGGCCTTCCCTTCCATCAAACCTTTTATTTCTTTGAACTGTCTTCTTATCTCAATGACCATTTTATCGCCGTTTCTTCCCACTGCCTTTAAAGTCAGGGAGGCGATGATGAACGGCATCAGGGCGCCGAGGAGTAAGCCGATGACTGTTTCCACGTTTGTCAGGCTGATTTGCATTAAGTCTTTCCCTGCCTTATCCAAGAGGGAGTTCACCGTATTCTGGTAGGCAGAGAAAAGAGCCAGAGCGGTCAAAGCGGCAGAGCCGATGGCAAATCCTTTTCCGATAGCCGCCGTGGTGTTTCCCAGAGAGTCGAGCTTATCCGTTATCTTTCTTATATCTGCGCCCGCCCCGGACATCTCCGCGATTCCTCCCGCATTGTCAGCGATGGGCCCGTAGGAGTCAGTGGACATGACGATACCGATGGTGGCCAGCATTCCCACTGCGGAGAGAGCTATGCCGTAGAGTCCGGCCAGCCTGTAGGAGATAAAGATGGCAGCAGCGATAGTGAGGAGAGGGAATATCGCACTCTGGAAACCGATAGCTAAACCGGTGATGATGGTGGGTGCGCTTCCGGTCTGAGCGGTCCGGGCAATCGTTTTTATCGGTGGGCCAGAGGTGAAGTACTCGCTTTCCAGCCCGATTAGAACACCGCAAAGCATACCGCTCAATACCGCCCAGAATACGTTCAGATCCCCAAGCATGATTTTCACAGAAAAAAAAGCTCCTGCTAAAAATAAGATGCCGCTGATGTAGTAGGCGTTCCTCAGAGCGGATTGGGGGCTGATGTTCTTGAGAATGTTGATCGAGAAGACGCCGATTACTGAGCTGACCAGCCCGACCACGATCAAAAGCAGCGGAAGGGACATGTGGTTCAAAGCTGGGGCCAGCGTGGAGCCTATGGCCATAGAAGCGACAACAGAACCGACGTAGGACTCAAAAAGGTCAGCACCCATTCCTGCTGTGTCTCCCACATTGTCGCCGACATTGTCTGCGATGACCCCTGGATTTCTGGGGTCATCCTCAGGGATGCCGGCTTCGACCTTGCCCACCAGGTCTGCGCCCACATCAGCACTTTTGGTATAGATTCCACCTCCCACTCGGGCGAATAAAGCGACTGAGCTGGCGCCCATGGCAAAACCGTTGATGATCATTGAATCCTTGGTGAAAAAATAGAAAAGCCCGATTCCAGCCACGCCCAGCGATGCTACGGAGATTCCCATGACAGCACCTCCATGAAAAGCGATCGAGAGCGCCCGGGGAGTTCCTCCCTGTATGGCACCCTGCGTCGCCCGCACTGCAGAGCGTGTCGATCCCTTCATCCCGATGAAGCCCGCGAGTAAGGAGCAAAAGGCTCCTGTCAAGAAGGCCAGGCCGGTGTAGATGGAGAAAAGCTTCCACAGGACTGTGAAAAGGATGATTACGAAAATGGATATGTAGCTGTATTCTCTTTTCAGGAAAGTCATGGCTCCTGAATGGACCGCTTCTGCGATCCCATTCATGATTTCAGTGCCGCGGGGGTATCTTTTTACCAGGAAGTAGAGGGATATAGCGAACATGAGGCCCAGGAGGCCGAGGACGAAAGAATAGGGAATCAAATTCATTATTGACATGGGAGGTCTACCTTAAAAAAATTTAAACCGATGTATAGCATAAAAAAGGTCAAATTGCAATGACTTGAACAGGGAAATGAGCGTCCGGTTTTTTCACCACCCAACCTGAGCCTTTCACTCTAACCGAATTTGTGATGCTTCCGAAAGCAAAGAAAGTGTATCCGGCTGAGATGGCGCTTGGGTATGAAATGCAGTGTTGACGCCTGAGTCTTTTTTATTATATTGTTTAGAGAAACATACGGAAATTAGAAAAGTGAGCAGTGTGATAGCTGAAAAGGAAGGGAAGATCTGGGCTGTTGGCGGTGGTAAGGGAGGAACGGGCAAGACATTTCTTGCCAGCAGCATCGGCATCTATCTGGCGAAAAGCGAAAAAAGAGTCATCTTGATCGATGTTGATATCGGAGGCGCCAACCTTCATTCCTTACTCGGTATAAGCCGGCCCAAGAAATGCCTGACGAATTTCTTTGAGACGGGGACTTCACTCTCTCGATTAGCTGTGAAAACCGGTATAGAAAACATGTCTTTGATTACGGGGGATGTTCATTCCCTTGCTTCAGACAACATCAGGTTTACGCAGAAGCTCAAACTGTTCAGGCATATCATGAAGCTGAATAAGCAATATGTCATCATCGATTTAGGCGGGGGAAGTCACAATAACACCATCGATACATTCCTCATGGCTGACAAGAAGATTGCTGTCTTGGAGCCAGAGATAATCGCCATCGAAAACATGTATCATTTTGTCAAGAACGCTTTGTTCAGGAAAATCAGAATGTCTTTGAGGTCATATGGTTTCAAAGAGATCGTCGAGCACATGTGGGAGCAGCGGGAAAAATATCAAATCAAAAGCCTTAAAGAGCTTATTGATAGTCTCAAAGACAGCTTCTCCTATATTGGCGATATTCTTGACCGGGAATTGGCCGATTTCAGGATATATTTAGTCTTGAACAAGATAAGGAGCAGCCAGGATATCCTCATCGGTTCCTCGATGAAAAGCATATTCAATAAGTATCTGGGCATAGATGCCAAGTTCGTTGGTTATATCGAGTATGATGATGTTGTTTGGAGGTCTATCCGGGAGAGGCGGCCGCTGATGCTGAATTATTCTTTATCGCGGGTGGCCAAAGAGATAGGGGTATTCACCGAAAATCTTCTGTATGAACGGGAGATGAAAATTTCAAGAATCTGATCATGACAAAAAAAGAGCTTAAAAAATATTTTGATATTCTTGAGATATCACCTGAAGCCACGCTCATGGAGATAAGGAGCGCCTATTCCCGTCTCAAGAAGCTCTATTCCACTGACTCGGTCGTGATATCACCCATTGAGGATGAATTTTCGATAGAGGAGAGACAGAAAATACTCGAGCAGATCGAGGATGCCTACACAAAACTGATGGAGCAGGTCAAAGAGAGCCAAGATCGTTTGGTCCATCATGAAAGACCCTTTGCAGCGGGTCACAATACCATGGAAGGGGAGGAAGCGAGTATTTCCTACAGCGGTCAGGTGTTAAGACAGATAAGGGAGAAAATGGGAATAGAATTGTTCGAGGTCTCACTCGACACCAAGATTCGTGTGGAGCTTCTTGAGAATATCGAACAAGAGAGGTTTGACGACCTGCCTCCTGAAGTGTATCTCAAGGGACATATCATCAATTATGCGAACTATCTTCTGCTTGACTCACAAAAGGCTGCTGCTGACTACATAGCCCGCTACAGAGCCTGGGAAAAGGCGAACAAAGAAGAGAAATAAAACAAAATCCTGCCTGATAGCGGAAATTGAGATTAAAGAGCCTCTTTCTGCGTCCATAGAAATACGAACTCAAAGAAGCACAAGTAACCTCGTAGAGTCTTTTCTATTAAAGAGAAAGGAAAAATTTGGGAGAAAAGAAAAGAGACCTTAAACGAAGGGATAAAGCCTCCCCCATAACTGAGTCCAAAGCATTAAGGATTGTGTTCGAGGATAAACAGACAAGTCATTTCATCAGAGTGAATTTTTCCCATCCAGGGCAAAAACCGCGCATCTTATCCAGGAAGAATTTATCCAGGAGGGATCACCTCTTCTTTTGGATTGTAGAGATAATCGAAAAGATTCGGCTTGCTCTGGATGGAGAGGATGGCTTGATGAACATTGCCAGGATCGAGGTCGACCTGTTCAGCGGAGAGATTATCGATCGTCAGTTTTACAATTATATCCTAGAAGAGGAATATCAAGAGCGAGTTGAAGAGCAGCCAGAATGATCCGGCTCTAGACAGTTTCCCCGACGAGGCTGTAAGGGCCGCAGGAGGCGATGTGCACCTCCACGAACTGGCCCGTTACATCCTTTTGTGACCTGAAATTCACGACCTGATAGCCTTGATTCCGTCCCGCATAGACCGCGGGGTCTTTTTTGCTCTTTCCCAAGCAGAGGACTTTCATAGTCCGGCCAATGAGCGACCTGTTGAACTCGACCTGCATTTTTTTCTGGAGCTCCTGGACCTGGATGAGCCTCTTTTTTTTCTCTTCAAACGGGATTGAGTCTTTTTCCCGGGAGGCTGCTGTCTTCGGGCGAGGGGAGTAGCGGAAAGAAAAGATATTGGTGAACCGGACTTCTGCCAGCATGCTCAGGGTATCCTGAAACTCGTCCTCTGTTTCTCCGGGGAAGCCGACGATGATGTCCGTGCTCAGGCTGATATCAGGCATGAGCTGGCGGAGCATGGCGATTTTTTCAAGATATTCTTCCCGGGTGTAGCCTCTGTTCATCCTCTTGAGGACTGAGGTTGAGCCGGACTGGATGGGGAGGTGGAGCTGGCGGCAGACCTTCTCCGACTCCTTCATGGCCTCTGCAATGTCCCGATTGAGATTCTTCGGATGAGAGGTGATAAAGCGAACCCATTCGATTCCGTCCACACGGTTCAATTCCCGCAATAAAAAAGCAAAGTCCTTTCCACTCTCAGGGTCTGTGTAGGAATTGACGTTCTGGCCCAGCAGCTGGACCTCTAAGTATCCGTTATCGGCCAGGGATTGAATTTCCTGGAGGATATTCTCTTTTGCGCGGAATTTCTCCCTTCCCCGGGTGAAAGGAACGATGCAGTAGGAACAGAAATTGTTGCAGCCCTCCATGATGGTCACATAAGCGCTGACATCGGATTCTCGAAGAGTCATTTCTGAGGGGAATTCATGAAAGTCCTCACTCCAGCTCGTCGAGACAACCTTTTCTTCCTGGCTGCTGTGGACGATATCAGCGAGCTGGCTGTAGTTGTCCGGGCCGATGATAAAATCGACAAAAGGAGTCCTTTCCATGATCTCAGACCTGTAGAGCTGGGCCACACATCCCCCAACTCCGATAACAACCCTCTTTCTTTTTTTGAGCGGAGCCAACCTCCCCAGGCAAGAATAGAGCTTCTCTTCTGATTTTTCCCTCACAGCGCAGGTGTTGATGATGATCAGGTCGCTGTCTTCAGGGGAATCTGACATTTTCGCGCCCCCGGCGGTCAAAATCCCCGCGATGCGCTCCGAGTCATTCTCGTTCATCTGGCAGCCGAAGGTTCGGATGTAGAATTTCATGCTGGCCAGGCTCTTGCTGTTCTCTTTCATCGTGATCTGGAGTGATTGACTCTCGGACAAGTCAATATATACCAATCTTTTAGGGATGAAAAGGTGGAATTTTATTTGATTCGTTGAAAACCGACTTTTATCTGCCGGGATCCTGCCCGAGGTTATGGCTGAGCATTTCTCTTGCGCTCTTGAGCGTGGTTTCGGTGATCCGGCTGCCGGCCAGGAGGCGGGCGATCTCCGTCACCCTCTCTTCAAAGGAAAGCTTCTTAACAGTGGTGAAGGTGCGCTCTTTTTCGACCTTTTTGTCGATTTTGTAGTGATGGACAGCAAAAGAAGCGATTTGAGGAAGGTGGGTGATGCAGATAACCTGATGATGGCCGGACAGTTTCCTGAGCTTCTGAGCGACGAATTCCGCGGTCTTTCCCCCGATGCCCGAGTCGATCTCGTCGAAGATCAAAGTCTTCAGTGCCTCTTCCTCTCTGCCTATGGTTTTGAGTGCGAGCATGACCCTGGACAGCTCGCCACCTGAAGCGATTTTTCTCAGAGGCCTCATCTCCTCACCCGGATTGGGGCTGATAAGGAATTCCACTTCTTCTGTACCGGTCTCTTTCACTCTGTCCATCGTATCCGGACTGGGCAGGATGGAGTCGATTTTTATCTTGAACCTTGCCTTTTTCATGCCCAGGAGGCTTATTTCCTTTTCTGTCTCTTTTTCGAGCCGGGCAGCGCTCTTTTTCCTCAACGAAGAAAGCTTTTCTGCCCGGGTCGTGTATTCTTTGAATTTCTCTTCGATCTCTTCTTCCAGACCTGCCAGTTTTTCCTGGCTGGTGCTGAGGTCCTCATATTCCTTTTTTGCCTTCTCAAGATAGGCGAGTATCTCGTCGATGCTGTTTCCGTACTTTCTTTTGAGTTTCTCGATCTGGCTTAACCGCTCCTCTATCTCTTCTAATTTTTCGGGAGCTGTTTCCTGTTTTTCCTTGAACTTGATCAGAAAATCGGAGAGTTCACCGATGGTGATCGAAAATTGGCTGATGGCTTCATCCGCCTCTTTGAACGTTTTGTCAAAATCCACAAGGCCGCTCAGGGCGCTCTGGAGTTGAGCGAGAAGGGTAGAGATGGAATTCTCCTGATCGTAGGAAATATCCAGAGCTCTGTCCACGAGCGTTCCGATTTTTTCGGCATTTTTGAGGATGTTCCGGGTTTGGCCGAGGTCTTCCTCTTCTCCCCGCACGAGCTTTGCTTTTTCGATCTCTTTTATCTGGAACTCCAGGAAATCCAGGCGCTGTTCCCTTTCTCTTTCCTTGGTCTCGAGCTCTTTCTTCTCCTTGGTGAGCTTCTTGAGCTCTTGAGCGGTTCGAGCAACGTCTTTTTTAAGAGGATTTGCGGCCGCATAATCATCGAGATAGTTCAACTGGTAAACAAGATTGAGGAGGAAGACATGGTCATTCTGGCCATAGATATCGATCAGGTTCCCTCCCATTTCTTTGAGTTTTTTATTCGGAAAGAGAATCCCGTTTATGTAGGCTTTTCCCGTTCCCTGTTCCGAGACTCTTCTTTGCACGAGCATCTCTTCTCCTGCTTCAGGGAAGATGTCTTTAAAATCCGCCATCATTTGATGATAGGGGAAGACCGCCTCGACCGATGTCTCTTTTTCTCCGGTACGGACCATATCCGCAGAGCTCTTCTCGCCCATGATGAGTCTTATCCCGTCGATGATGATGGATTTTCCCGCGCCCGTCTCTCCGGTGAGGATGATGAACCCTTCCTTTAGAGAGAGCTCAATATCCTCGATGGTAGCCAGGTTCTTGATATGGAGGGAGCGGATCATCTTTTTCGGTACAGGGCGCTGATTATAATCGGGACGAGGGCCCTTTCCAGACTGATACGGCCGTAGCCGATGAAGTTATCCCGTCCTTCGTAGCTTGCTGAGTTAACGTCGTCTGCGGTGTAGCGGATGACGTTCATGATGTCTTCAGCCGAAAGATCGGGTTTGATGCTTCTGATCAGAGCTGCCAGCCCTGCGACATGTGGCGCTGAGGCTGAAGTGCCCTGACCCCAGGCATAAGGCAGAAAAGGAGGGACTACGAGATCAGTCGGATAGAGACTGAATACAGTTTCTCCGGGAGCTGCCACGTCAATTTCAGGTCCAAAATTTGACCAGGTCGGTCTCAAATCGTCATAATCGGTCGCCGCTACAGCCAGACACTCATCATAGGCTGCTGGGTATTCTGTTGCGCCTCCGCTATTTCCTGCGGCTGCGACCACGACTACATCGTGCTCATAGGCGTAGGCGACAGCGGTTTGCTCAAACGGGTCTGACCCAGGCCCGCCCAGACTGAGGTTGATGACATCGGCATCCTGTTCAACTGCCCAGTATATTCCTTCAATTTCTTCAGAAATAATAATGCCGCCCGAGCTGTCAGCGATTTTTATCGGCAGTACCATACAGTTCCAGGCGACTCCAGCGATGCCTTCCCCGTTGTTGGTCTCAGCTGCTGCGATCCCAGCCACAAACGTCCCGTGCCCGTGGTCATCGGTAGGGTCGGTGTCATCGTTGACAAAATCGTAACCGGTCGACAGAAGCTTGTCGTCCAGGTCCGGATGGTTAAAGTCTACTCCTGTATCAAGAATGGCGATGACCACCTCTTCGCTTCCGATTGTTTCATCCCATCCTTCCCTGGCTTTG
>JAOUKO010000010.1 GCA_029882525.1 Candidatus Aminicenantota bacterium
CCGACGTCAACGTCGTCTTGCCGTGATCTACATGCCCTATCGTCCCTATGTTCAAATGCGGCTTCGTCCGCTCAAACTTCTTCTTCGCCATTTCCCTTACCTCCTATCTCTCGCATTAAAAATTTTTCCCTCTTTATTATTATAAAAATTCTGCTTATAAACCATGGCTCAACCTACCTGTGGGCAGGCATTCTTCCTTCAACTCTGGCAATAATCTCTTTCATGATCACTTCAGAAGTTGGATTGTACCTGAAAAACTCCATGGAGAACACCCCTCTCCCCTGGGTCAGAGTCCGGAGATTCGTCGCATATCCGAACATCTCTTCCAAAGGAACTGCAGCCTTGATGACTCTTGAGCCTCCACGCATTTCCATTTCTTCAATCTTTCCTCGCCGGGATTTGATGTCGCCCACGATATCTCCCAAGTACACGTCAGGAGAGACCACTTCCAGACTCATGAGGGGCTCAAGAAGCACAGGCTTGGCTTTTTTGGCGGCATCCTTGAACGCCAATGAGCCTGCTATCTTATAAGCAATGGAGGACGAATCCACTTCATGATAAGAACCGTCAATGAGCGTGGTTTTCACGTCGGTCACCGGATATCCTGCTAAAACACCCATCTCCATGGCTTCCTTCACGCCCCGTTCCACCGAGCGGATGAATTCTTTAGGAATAGCTCCTGCTCTGGTTTTATCGACAAATTCAAAATCCAGGCCTCTCTTCAACGGCTCGACCACGATCTTGCAGTGGCCATACTGCCCTCTTCCCCCGGTCTGTTTGATGTATCTCCCTTCCCCTTCTCCAGACGCGGTGATCGTCTCCTTGTAGGCTACCTGCGGTTTCCCCAGGTTCGCGCTAACTCCGTATTCCCTCTGCATGCGGTCCATGAGGACCTCCAGATGGAGTTCACCCATGCCATAAACAAGCGTCTGGCCTGTCATGGGGTCTTGTTTGACCTGGAAAGTGGGGTCCTCTCTTGTCAGCTTGGACAGTGCCTCGGCGAGTTTGGCATGCTCGACTTTTGACCTTGGCTCGATATGGGCTGAGATGACAGGCTCAGGGAATTTTATCGCCTCCAGGATGATGGGACGGCTCCTCAAGCAGAGAGTATCCCCGGTCGAGAAGTTCTTCATAGAACCGAGGGCAGCAATGTCACCTGCATGAACTTCCTGAATATCCTTTCTTTTATTCGAGTGCATCTCGAGTATACGCACGATCCTCTCTTCCTCACCTTTGGTGGCATTATGAACCCATGAGCCCATTTTCACCTTCCCAGAATACACTCGAAAGAAGGAAAGAGTCCCCACATAAGGGTCGTTCGTTATCTTGAACACCAAGGCCGAGAAAGGCTCATCATCGGATGCCTTTCTGGTCTCGATGTCCAGAGTCCGAGGATGATGTCCCTTGATTGGAGGAACATCCAAAGGCGAAGGCAGGTAGTCCTTTACGGCATCCAACAAGGGATGAACACCTTTATTCTTAAACGAAGCTCCCAAAAGAACAGGAACAAACCTAAGGGTAACGGTCCCCTTTCTTATGGCCGCCTTGATTTCTTCGGGAGATATTTCAGCGCCTTCCAGATACTTCTCCATCAGCTGATCGTCTGTATCGCTCAATTGCTCAAGCATTTCATTCCTTTTCTGCTGGGCCTCATCCTTGTTTTCGATTGAAATATCCCGCACTTCAAAATGAGTGCCTAAAATATCATCACCCCAGTCGACCTCTTTCATCCTCACCAGATCGATCACTCCTCTGAAATTCTCCTCTCTTCCCAAGGGCATCTGGATGATCAGAGGATTAGCGCTGAACCTGGTCCTCACCTGTTCCACAGCTCTTTCAGGATCGACGCCGATCCGGTCCATCTTGTTGATGTAAACGATCCGCGGCACGCTGTATCTATCCGCCTGCCGCCAGACCGTCTCGGATTGAGGCTCGACCCCACCCACTCCGCAGAGGATGATGATTGCGCCGTCAAGAACCCTTAAAGAACGCTCGACTTCTGCGGTAAAGTCCACATGTCCTGGGGTATCAATGATGTTGATCCGGTGGTTTTCCCAGTAACACGTGGTGGCAGCTGAAGTGATGGTTATACCGCGCTCTTGCTCTTGAGCCATCCAATCCATGACCGCTGTGCCTTCATCTACCTCTCCCATCTTGTAAGTAATTCCCGTATAGAACAGGATGCGCTCCGTAGTGGTAGTCTTCCCCGCATCGATATGGGCCATGATGCCGATGTTTCTGACTCTGTCGATTGGATGTCTTCCTGTCAAAAATCCACTCCATTTGAATTGTAGTCAAGTTCTCTCTCTTAATAAGGGAGACTACCATCTATAATGAGCAAAAGCCCGATTAGATTCAGCCATTTTATGTGTATCTTCTTTTTTCTTGATCGCTCCGCCCCGATTACCCGCAGCATCGATTATCTCGGACGAAAGTTTTTCGACCATGCTCTTTCCAGCTCTCTCCTGTGCATACCTGATCAACCATCTCACGGCCAGAGAGGTGGAACGGATCAGAGGAACCTCGACCGGAACCTGATAGGTCGCACCGCCGACTCGTCTCGATTTGGTCTCGAGCACAGGCCTCACATTCTCTACGGCTTTCTCGAACATCTTCAGAGGATCATTTTTCGACTTTTCCTTGACCTGTTCCATTGCCCCGTAAACTATCTTCTCGGCCACGCTCTTCTTGCCCTTTTTCATCACAAGGTTAATGAATCTGGAAATGAGCGTACTGTTAAAAAAATGGTCTGGTTTTGACTTCCTCTTCTTGACGGTTCCTCTCCGGGGCATCCTTGTCTCCTTTACTCGGCGATCCTCTTTTCTTTAGGTTTCCGGGATCCGTATTTTGACCGACCTTTCATCCGATTCTCCACTCCTTCGCAGTCCAGAGGGCCTCTGATGACATGGTAGCGGACTCCGGGCAAATCCTTGACCCGTCCACCTCTGATCATCACGATCGAGTGCTCCTGAAGGTTATGACCAACTCCAGGAATATACCCTGTCACTTCTATGTTATTGGTTAATCTAATTCGAGCCACTTTTCTCATGGCTGAATTTGGCTTTTTCGGTGTCGTGGTAAAAACTCGTGTACACACACCCCTTTTTTGAGGGCAAACCTCAAGCGCAGGAGACTTGCTCTTATACTTTTTCGAGGTGCGTCCTTTTCTCACCAACTGGTTTACAGTAGGCAATATAACATTCTCCTTTTAAACAGATTTTTCACATTCGCCGCGAGGTAAAACTCACCAGACACGAATGTGTGGATGATAGCAAAAACAGCTATCTATGTCAACGATTTTAAGGCAGTTAGAGGAATTTCTAGCGTTGAAGCGGAAGGTCTATTTCCTTCTCAGCCTCCTCCTTCTTTTCTGCCTTCAACTCCACATTTCGATAGAATTTATATCCAGTTCCAGCAGGAATCAGCCTGCCCATTATAATATTCTCTTTCAGCCGTCTCAGATGGTCAACCTTTCCATAGAGACTGGCTTCTGTCAGGACGCGAGTGGTCTCCTGGAAAGCGGCAGCGGATATGAAGCTGTCCGTGCTGAGAGCACTCTTGGTGATCCCCAACAGCAAGGGTCTGGCCTTGGCTGGCTTTCCACCCTTTTTGATGATTTTCTCGTTCTCTTCCTGGAAGACGAATTTATCAGCTTGTTCATCGACCAGAAACTCCGTGTCGCCGACTTCTTCGACCTTGACCCATCTCAGCATCTGTCGGATGATTATCTCGATATGTTTATCGTTGATGTGCACTCCCTGCAGCCTGTAAACGGCCTGAATCTCGCGCAAGAGATACTCTGCCAGCTCCTTTTCTCCGAGAACCTTGAGAATATCATGAGGATTGACAGGGCCGTCCATTAAAGCTGTCCCTGCCCTGACTCTCTCTCCCTCGGCAATGCTCAAATGGGCTCCCTTGGGGATGAGGTAATCCTTCTCTCCGCCTCTCTCGTTCTTCACAGCCAGCTTCCTGTAGCCTCTCACCAGGCCTCCCACTTCTATCATTCCGTCTATCTCTGAGATGACAGCCGGCTGCTTGGGTCTTCTGGCCTCAAAGAGCTCTTCTGCCCGGGGCAGACCCCCGGTAATATCCTTTGTCCTGGCCACCTCACGGGGAATCTTGGCCAGAATATCACCAGCGTGAACACTATCCTGGTCGTTGACATCAAGGTTGGCTCCGGAAGGAAGGAAATACTTTCTAAGCACAACAGGGCGTCCTTTTTCATCTTTTTTCTTGGGAGAGATGATTTCGATGCGGGGCTGCATCTTCTCGTCTTTCGGCTCGATGATGGATCGTGTCACCAAGCCGATGAACTCATCCTGTATCTCCTCCATGGTGACCCCCAGAGCCACGTCATGAAAGCGCACGACTCCGGATTCCTCCGAAAGGATGAAGGTGCTGAAAGGATCCCACTCGGCAAATTCCTGCCTGGCTTTGACTTCCTCCCCATCTTTGACCAGAATCCTGGCTCCATAAGGCACCTGGTAGTGCTCGACTTCTCTTCCTCGATAGTCGAGGATAGCGATGTTGGCGTTCCTGTTGACAACGACCAAAGAGCCTTCTTTATCGATCACGGACTTCAAGTTGGTGAATTTCACCACTCCGTCATTCTTGGCTTCCAGCTTGGACTTTTCTGCACCGCGCATGGCGATTCCGCCGACATGGAATGTCCTCATGGTGAGTTGTGTCCCTGGCTCACCGATGGATTGAGCGGCTATGATACCCACGGCTTCCCCGAGTTCAACCATTTTGCCGGTCGACATGTTGCGGCCGTAGCAAAGCTTACATACGCCTCTTTTCGACTCACAGGTCAGAAGAGAGCGAATTCTCACCTTTTCGATGCCCTGCTCCTGGAATTTCTGGGCGATATCCTCCGTGATCTCCTCGTTTGTATCAATAATAACATCATCTGTATCAGGGTGCAGCACTCTCTCTAAAGAAATTCGGCCAACGATCCTGTCCACAAAGGGCTCGATCAGCTCTCCATTCTCGACAATAGCAGACACATTGACTCCCTTCAGAGTCCCGCAATCTTCCTCGTCGACAATCACTTCCTGAGAGACATCCACCAGTTTTCTGGTCAGATAACCCGAATTCGCGGTCTTCAAGGCTGTATCCGCCAGGCCTTTCCGTGCACCATGAGTGGAAATAAAGTACTGCAGCACGTTCAATCCTTCTCTGAGGTTGGAGACGATCGGAGTCTCGATGATCTCACCAGAAGGTTTGCTCATCAGGCCCCTCATCCCGGCCAGCTGCCGGATCTGCTGTTTATTGCCTCTCGACCCGGAATCAGCCATCACAAACAGAGAATTCAATTCCTTCCCTTCAAAGCTCACCTTCCTCATTCGCTCAATCATCACAGTGGATACCTTATCCGTAACAGAGCCCCATATCTCGACGACTCTGTTGAATCGCTCTCCGGCTGAAATCGTTCCTTCCCGGTAAAGCTTTTCTATTCTCTGGACCTCTTTCTGGGCTTTCTCCACCAGCTCATTCTTCTCTTTGGGGATGACGAAATCATCGATTCCCAGAGAAAATCCAGCATAGGTGGCGTAGTTAAAACCCAACTCCTTCATCTTATCCAAGATCTCAATGGTGGGCTCGAGGCCGACCGTTAAGTAAGTGTAGAAGACCAGACTTTCCAGCCCTTTCTTCCTCAACATGCCGTTGATAAAAGGAATTTCTTCAGGAAGGATGTTGTTGAATATGATCCGGCCGGGTGTCGTCTCGATGAGTTGATTATCGATTTCTGTAACAGAACAGGTCATGACCGCCTGGTCATCGTAGTAGGTGGAAAGATTCATGAAGGCACCCTTGAAACGCAGTTTGACCAACGAATGAAGAGTCACCTCTTTGTTTTCATAGGCTAAAAGGACCTCGTCTTTTGAGCCAAAAATGCGCCCCTCGCCCTTCTTGCCTCTTTTTCCTAAAGTCAAGTAATAACAGCCCAAAACCATATCCTGGCTGGGAATGGCGAGAGGACGACCATGGGCCGGAGAAAGTATGTTCTGCGTCGACAACATCAAAGTCTGGGCCTCGATCTGAGCCTCTACGGAGAGAGGAATGTGGACAGCCATCTGGTCTCCGTCAAAATCAGCATTAAAAGCCGCACAGACCAGGGGATGAATCTGGATCGCCTTTCCTTCGACGAGGAGCGGCTCAAAAGCCTGTATTCCCAGGCGGTGAAGAGTGGGAGCTCTGTTAAGAAGAATGGGGTGTTCTTTGACCACTTCTTCGAGATAATCCCAAACTTCAGGCCTTTCCTGCTCATGCCATTCTCTGGCCACCTTCACACTGGGAACCAAGCCCTCTTTTTCTAACTTATGGAAAATGAATGGCTTAAATAACTCCAAGGCCATTTTTTTCGGCAATCCGCACTGATTCAACTTGAGTTCAGGTCCGACAACAATGACAGACCGGCCTGAATAATCCACACGCTTTCCGAGCAGGTTCTGACGAAATCTTCCTTGTTTGCCTCTCAAAGCCTCGCTCAAAGACTTCAAAGGCCTGCGATTGGCTCCGAGGTGAACCCGCCCTCTCTTTCCATTATCGAAAAGCGCATCCACTGCCTCCTGAAGCATTCTCTTTTCATTGCGGATGATGAGTTCAGGAGCTTTTAACTCGATCAGCTTTTTCAGCCGGTTATTCCTGTTGATGACCCTCCTGTAGAGGTCATTCAGGTCGGATGTGGCGAACCGCCCTCCGTCCAGTCGAACCAGAGGCCTTAAATCAGGTGGAATAACGGGAACGACATCCAGAATCATCCATTCCGGACGGTTACCTGATTTCTTGAGAGCCTTAAAGATTCTCAGCCTTTTTGCATACCGGAGCTTCCTCTGCTGGGAAGCGTCCTTTTTCATCAGTTCTCTCAAACGTGCAGCTTCCTTGTTGATGTTTATCCGCTCAAGAAGCTTCTTTATTGTTTCGGCTCCGATGGAAGCCTCGAAAGCATCTCCGTATTTCTCTTGGGCGTCCTTGTACTCTTCTTCGTTCAGGAGCTGTCTCTCCCTCAAAGGAGTGTCCCCAGGATCGACAACAATGTAGGATTCAAAATAGAGAACCTTCTCCAAGTCTTTGATCGAAAGGTCCAGGACAAGCCCGATCCGGCTCGGTGTGCCCTTGAAGAACCAGATATGGGCCACTGGTGAAGACAGCTCAATATGGGCCATCCGTTCCCGGCGAACCTTGGACTTGGTCACCTCCACTCCGCACCGCTCGCAGATAATCCCCCTGTATTTCATCCTCTTGTACTTTCCGCAGAGGCATTCATAGTCGTTAATCGGCCCAAAGATCTTGGCGCAGAAAAGACCGTCCTTTTCTGGTTTAAATGTCCTGTAATTTATGGTTTCAGGCTTTGTCACCTCTCCCCAGGACCAGCTTCTGATTTTCTCTGGGGAAGCGATGCTGATTCTGACCCGGTCAAAATCGATTCTGGGTTTTCCACCCATAGAGTGCCTAGTTTCCATCATGAATCTCCTTTCATGAATCTCCTTTAAGGATATGGGGGACATCAATGCCCCAGGGTAAAATTTCCTCTTTCGCCTCTTCCTTCTCCAGCTCCACATTCAGACAAAGGCTCTGCAGCTCGCGAATGAGAACATTCACCGATTCAGGAAGTCCTGGCTGAAAATCAAGGTCTCCCTTGACGATGGCCTCATAGATCTTGGCTCGACCTTCTACATCATCTGATTTCGCTGTCAGGAGTTCCTGGAGAGTGTAGGCAGCGCCGTAGGCCTCCAAGGCCCATACTTCCATCTCTCCAAACCGCTGCCCGCCGAACTGAGCTTTCCCCCCCAAAGGTTGCTGGGTAATCAGAGAATAGGGTCCGGTGGAGCGGGCATGAATCTTGTCATCAACAAGGTGGTAGAGCTTCATGATGTAGATATATCCGACAGTGACTTCGTAGTCGAGCAGCTCTCCAGTTATTCCATCAAAAAGCGGGACTTTTCCTGAGCGCGGCAGTCCAGCTTTTTCGAGAAGATCTTTGATCTCCGTCTCGGAAATCCCGTCAAACACTGGAGTTGATATCCAGAGATCCAGCGCCTTGGCTGCCCATCCCAGATGGGCTTCCAGTATTTGACCAACATTCATTCTCGAGGGGACACCCAAGGGATTAAGGACAATGTCCACTGGGGATCCATCAGGCAGACGGGGCATGTCCTCTTCAGGAACGATTTTGGCAATGATCCCTTTATTTCCGTGTCGGCCGGAGACTTTGTCTCCAACAGAGAGCTTCCTTTTCATGGCGATATAAACCTTGATCGCTTGAATCACGCCCGGAGCAAGCTCGTCCCCTTTTCTGAGGCTGTCCGCTTTCTCTTTATAAATGGACCGAAGAGCCTCGATCTGCCGTTTGACTTTCTTATCAATATCCCTCAATTTTTTATCGCGTTCCGCTTTCGCTTTGAGCTTCAACTTGGAGAAGACGTCAGGACCAATCTTGTTCAAAATCTTCTCATCCAATTTTGTGCCTTTCTTTAATACGAGGTCCTCGAATTGATGTTCCTTATCGACTATCTCTCCCTTGAGGACATTCTTCATCTTTCTCCACCTCTCTCCATCGAGGATACTGATCTCGTCATCCAGGTTTCTCTTCATCTTGGTTATCTCTTCTTTTTCGACTGCCTTAGCCCAGAGTCCTTTATCTGTTCCCCGTCGAGAGAAAATCCTGACGTCGATGACCGTGCCCTCGATGCCCGGCGAGCAGTACAGAGAGGCGTCCTTCACATCCAGAGCTTTCTCTCCAAAAATGGCCTTAAGTAATTTTTCTTCAGGAGAAAGCTGCGTTTCCCCCTTAGGGGCAACTTTCCCGACCAATATGTCACCGGATTTCACATGGGCTCCGATCCGGACTATTCCATTCTCGTTCAAATTCCGAAGAAGCTCTTCAGGAACATTGGGAATATCCCTGGTGATCTCTTCCGGCCCCAGTTTTGTATCCCGGGCTTCAATGGTCTCTTCAACGATATGAACGGAAGTGAAAACATCCTCTTTGATCAGCTTTTCACTGACGATGATGGCGTCCTCAAAGTTATATCCTCTCCAAGGCATGAACGCACAGAGTATATTCCGACCCAAAGCCAGTTCGCCCCTGTCCGTGCAAGAACTGTCAGCGATGATCTGGCCTTTCTCGACCCGATCTCCCTTGCGGACTACGGGGCGATGATTAATGCAAGTATTCTGGTTGGTCCTGAGGAATTTGGTGAGAAGATAGAGGTCTGTACCCACCTCGTGTTCTCTTGCCGTCTCCTTCTCGTCAACTCGAATCAGGATTCTCTCGGCATCGACAAATTCCACAACACCGGATCGTTTGCAGGTAATGACATCTCTAGACCCTTTGGCGACGAGATGCTCCATACCTGTTCCCACGAGAGGTGCCTCAGGCCTAATCAGAGGAACCGCCTGCCTCTGCATGTTTGATCCCATCAGAGCCCGGTTGGCATCATCATGCTCCAGAAAGGGGATCAAAGCCGCGGAGAGAGAGACGAGCTGCTTAGGAGAGACATCGATGTAGTCGATCTGGTCTTTGGGAATCAGCTTGAAATTTCCGCTTTGTCTGGCGCTAATCAGGTCATTGATAAAATTTCCTTTTTCATCCACTGGGGCGTTAGCCTGAGCGATGTTGTATTTTTCCTCCTCCCAGGCGGTGAGATAAAAGCAATGGGATTCTACGACAGGAAGCTGCTTGGAAGATGTCCCTTTTTGTATCTTTGAGATTTCTTTCTCCAGGATGTCTCTCTCCACGATATCTCCGACTTTAAACGCGCTTCCTCCAGGATGGAGAATCTTCACGTAGTCGATAATCCTTCCGTCTTTTACCTTTCGGTAGGGAGTTTCGATGAAACCGAAGTCATTCACTCGAGCATAACAGCTTAGAGAAGAGATCAAGCCGATGTTAGGTCCTTCTGGAGTTTCGATGGGACAGATTCGCCCGTAGTGGGAAGTCTGAATATCCCTGACCTCAAAACCAGCTCTTTCGCGGCTCAAACCGCCAGGTCCCAGGGCACTCAATCGTCTTTTATGGGTGATCTCCGCCAGGCTATTGATCTGATCCATGAACTGAGAAAGCTGTGAACTTCCAAAGAATTCCTTCAAGGCCGCAATCACAGGCTTTGAATTGATCAAATCTTGAGGCATGGCTGAGGCCAGGTCAGTAGCCACCGTCATCTTCTCTTTGACGGTTCTTTCCATTCGGGTCAACCCGATACGGAAAGCATTCTCCACGAGTTCTCCCACAGACCTGACACGGCGGTTCCCCAGATGATCGATATCATCCAGATTCCCTACTCCTTGACGCAACCGCAACAAGTATTTGATCACTTCAACAAAATCCAGGGCAGACAAAGTTTTTTCCTCTAAGGGACGATCCAGGTTCAGTTTGATATTCATCTTGAGACGGCCAATCCGGGAGAAGTTGTATTTCTGAGGATTGAAGAACAGACTGCGGAAAAGATTGTGGGCGCTTTCCATCGTATGAGGCTCTCCAGGTCTCAGTTTCCTGTAAATCTCGGCTAGCGCTTGGTTGGTATCCTTGGTCGAGTCCTTTTTCAGAGTGTTGACGATGATCTCGCCAAACTCATCCTCCTCAGGGAAAAACACTTCGAATGGCTCTTTTCCGTCCTTCAGCTCATCCAGAAGGGCTTCACTGACCGGGTCCCTGACCTTAAGCTTTTCATCAAACGCGGAAAGAGAATGGGCTCCCTTTAGCTCCTTTCCCGCAAGGAATACTTTTTTGATTTTTTTCTCTTTTAATTTTTGATACTGTTCCGGCATGATTCTTTCTTTGGCCTTGATAATCACTTTTTTGGAGGAGGGATCGACAATGTCTTCTCCCGCTGTCTTCCCGATGAGATTCTCGTTCAATTCCCAGCAGAGCCTGCCTTTTTCGGGAATGATCTTATACGCCTTGTAGAAAAGATGGAGGATGGATTCGTCTGATCCGAATCCCAAAGCTCTCAAGAAAACAGAAGCCAGGAACTTCTTTTTCCGGTCCAGCCGGACGTATAAAATTTCCTTGTTGTCATACTCGAATTCCACCCATGCTCCCCGGTAAGGGATGATCTTGCCGACAAAGAAACCCTTTGCATCTCCCTGTCTGAAGAAGACCCCTGGAGACCTTTGGAGCTGACTGACAACCGTTCTTTCAATCCCGTTAAAGATAAACGTCCCTTTGTCAGTCATCAAGGCAATCTCACCGAAATAGACCTCCTGCTCTTTAATGTGCTTCAGCCTTTTTGCTTTTGTTGTCTGATCCTTCTCCCAGGAAATCAACCTGACCTTAAGCCTGAGCGGAACAGAAAAAGTGTAACCCTTCTGGAGACATTCCATGGGAGAATATTTCATTTTCAAGCTGACTTTATCGCCACAGTGATCACAGAGGGGAATCTCTATCTTCTTCATCGCTCCACAATAAGGACAAATCTCCTTTTCGGTGAGCTCCACATCGGGAGGAAGAAGAGTTCCGCAGCCATTGCACCGACCGCGCGAGTTCTCCACTCCCTTCAAACGGCCGCATTTGCACTCCCAGTCGCCGATGGAATAGCTGATAAAATCCAGCTGCGTGGTTTCTTTAAAATCGGAGACAGGGAATGAATCTTTGAATGCCGCCTGCAAGCCATTATCCTTCCTTTCCTCCGGCAGCAGCTCCATCTGCAGGAACTCTGCGTAGGAGGCCTTCTGGATGGCCAGCAGATCAGGCATCGGAAAGGCCGTTTTTAATTTCGAGAAATCGACTCTTTCATGATTAAAATTTTTTAATTCTCCCATCGTACTCCTTTTCTCGGAAGAGTTTTCGACCAAAACAAATATATTTGAATGTCTGAATTATCTTCACCGCTCATTACTGCAGTTCTATCTCTGCTCCTACCGCTTCAAACTTTGTCTTGATTTCTTCAGCCTCTTCCTTGGTCACATTCTCTTTGACAGGTTTTGGAGCACTGTCCACTAAATCTTTGGCTTCCTTCAAGCCCAGGTTAGTCACCTCTCTCACGGTCTTTATGACATTGATCTTCTTATCGCCAACACTCTTCAAAACGACAGTGAACTCTGACTTCGCTTCTTCAGCTGGGCCTTCCCCTTGAGGGGATGCGGCTCCCGGGGCAGCCATGGCTATGGGTGCTGCGGCTGCTGTGACACCGTACCTCTCTTCGAATTCTTTGATATAATCCGCAAGCTCTAAAACCGTTAGATTATCCAGGTGCTCGAAAAACTGTTCCTTTGTCAGTTTTATTTCCTTCTCCTTTTTTTCCTTTACGGGCTCTTTAGCTTCGTTTGTTTGCACTTTGGGCATTTTTACCTCCGACTCTATTTTTTTGATTTTAATTGACTCAACAATGTGCCAAAACCACTGAGTGGGGCCTGCCAAGTCCTTAAAAGCCTCATCAACGGGGCGGCCATGAGGCCGCCAAGCCTAGCCAGCAGGTCGTTTCGAGAGGTCAGTTTCGCCACTTCGTTGAATCTGTCGGCAGTAAGAAACTGTCCTTCCAACAGGCCTGCTTTAAAGTTTAAAACCTTGTTCCGGGCAGCAAAATCCTTGAGCAATCGGGCCAAACCGAGCGGGTTTTGAGGGGCAAAAGCGATGGCTGTCGAACCCTGGAAAGACTCTTTGAGTTCTTCAGGGAATTCTTCCTTGAGCGCTCTGAGCGCAAGACGATTCTTTATCACTCGGAAAGTGTAATCGTTCTCCCGGCATAGCCTTCTCAGCTCAACAGCTTGGGCAACGGACATGTTTATAAAATCGACCAGATAAAAATTGTCACAGCTGCTAAAGACTTCAATCAGCTCCTTGACCTGCAATTCTTTGTCTTCTCTTTTCACCCGTCTTCTCCTATGACTCGACAACATCTTCTGAGAGCCTGATGGATGGCCCCATGGTCGATGAAAGATGTATGCTTTTAATGTATTTGCCTTTTGCTCCGGGCGGTTTGGCTTGAATAACCGCCTGAATAAAAGCCCTGACATTCTCTTTAAGCTTATTCTCATCAAAAGAAACCTTGCCTACGGGGGAATTGATTATTGCTGTTTTATCCACTCTGAATTCCACGCGTCCGGATTTGATCTCCTCGACTGCTTTCTTGATGTCGAACGTCACGGTCCCTGATTTGGGGTTGGGCATAAGGCCTTTTGTCCCGAGGATGCGTCCCAGTTTACCCACATTTCTCATCACATCTGGAGTAGCGATCACGGCATCAAAATCCACCCATCCTGTGGATATCTTCTCGATTATATCATCTCCTCCAACATAATCTGCTCCGGCCTCTTCTGCCTCCTTAATCTTTTCTCCCGAGGCAATCACACAGACTTTCTTTTTCTTTCCTGTTCCGTGCGGGAGCACAATCGTTCCCCTCACCATCTGGTCTGAATGTTTTGGGTTGACTCCCAGGCGAAGGGAAACGTCCACAGACTCATCAAACTTGACAAAACTGAGTTTCTTGACAAGACTGATGGATTCATCCAGAGAGTACTCCTCTTTTTCCTTCAATTCTCTGGCCTTTCTGTATTTTTTGCCTCTTTTAGCCACTGACGATCTCCAATCCCATGTTTTTTGCAGTGCCTTCGATGATCTTTTTTGCTGCCTCCAAATCATAGGCATTCAAATCAGCCATCTTGGCTTTGGCAATCTCCTCAATCTGTTTGGGCGTGATTTTTCCGACTTTTTCCTTGTTCGGTTCTCCGGACCCCTTGGCGATCCCAGCCGCTTTTTTCAGCAGATAAGAAGCTGGAGGTGTCTTAACAATAAAATTAAAACTCCTGTCCTTGAATACAGTGATGATGACAGGAACAACCGTTCCTTCCTCCATCTTGTTGGTTCTCTCGTTGAACTGGCGCACGAAATCCATGATGGGCACGTTATGCTGGCCGAGCGCAGGTCCCACAGGGGGAGCCGGGCTCGCTTGTCCCGCCACTATCTGGAGTTTGATCTTAGCAACAACTTCTTTGGCCATGCTCCCTCCTAGATCTTTTCAACCTGTAAAAATTCCAACTCCACAGGAGTTGACCTCCCGAAGATGGTCACCAACACCTTCAAGGTGCTTCGCTCATGGTTCACATCTTCGACAATCCCGTTGAAATTAAAAAAAGGACCATCGATGATCCGGACAGCCTCTCCCTTCTCAAAGGAGTGTTTGGGTTTTGGTTTTTCAGAGGTGGTCTCCATATGCTCCACAATTTGACTGACCTCTTCACTGCTTAAAGGCGAAGGTTGTTGTCCTGATCCAACAAAACCTGTCACTTTAGGAGTCTCGCGGATGATATGCCAATTCTCATCGTTCATCTCCATCTCGATCAGTATGTAACCGGGATATGACCTCTTGGTCGAAACAATCTTCTTTCCTCCTTTGATCTCCACCACGCCCTCAGTGGGGATGATGATCTTGCCGATCTGGTTCCTCAGGTTCAATTCAGCTGCTTTCTGACGGATAGACTCCGCCACGAACTTCTCAAAACCCGAATAGGTGTGAACCACGTACCAATTTTTTGCCATTATCTCACTCAACTTAACCGAATAATGATTTGATTTGCTTAATCACCCAGGAAAAAATGACATCCATGAAGTAAAGGTAGAATCCAAAGAAAAAAGTCGCCAAAATAACGACGATGGTCGTGCTGTAAACCTCATTCTTCGAAGGCCAGGTGACTTTTTTTACCTCGGCCTTGACCTCCTTTAAAAAATTGGAAAACCGTTTGTACCATCTGACCTTTTGGCTCATTTTTTAACCTTTTCCCTAGGAAAACCTGATGCTGCTTTTTTGTTTCTCAGAGCTTCTATTCAAAACCTGCGATGATATGTATCGTTCTGGCAGGTGAGGCAGGACTCGAACCCGCAACCTTCGGTTTTGGAGACCGATGCTCTAGCCAGTTGAGCTACTCACCTGTTTCCTCTGATTTCCTCCTCTTTATAATTTTTTTCTCTCTCCATTATCTGATTAAAAATACCCCTCAAGCTCACCCTTCAGGCTTTCCGGGCTTTCACCTTTATGAAACTACCTGACCTCCTTGTGAACTGTGTGTTTCTTACAGAATTTGCAGTACTTCTTCAGTTCAACTTTATCCTTCTGAATCTTTTTATTGCGATTTCCCGTGTAATTCCTCCGCTTACATTCGGAGCACTGAAGGGTTATGATCTCTCTCATCTTATTCCTGTCTCAATCGATATAATTCTGTATCTTCTCTTTCTTCTGCTTAAGCCTTATTCCATGACGTCGGTGACGGTACCAGCCCCGACTGTCCGGCCTCCTTCTCTGATCGCAAACCGAAGACCTTTCTCCATCGCCACATCCGTGATCAACCCTATCTCCAAATTCACGTTGTCACCAGGCATCACCATCTCCTCTCCCTGCGCTAACTTCACCGACCCCGTCACATCCGTCGTCCGAAAATAAAACTGCGGCCGATACCCTGTGAAAAACGGCGTGTGCCTCCCTCCTTCCTCCTTCTTTAACGCATATATCGACGCCTTAAACCGATGATGCGGCGTGATCGACCCCGGCTTCGCCAACACCATCCCCCTCTCTACCTCATCCTTGTCCGTCCCTCTCAATAACACCCCTACGTTGTCTCCAGCCTGACCCTCATCCAGTATCTTGCGAAACATCTCTACCCCTGTCACTACCCGCTTGCGCGTCTCCCCAAACCCAACTATCTCTATCTCATCCCCTACCTTCACCTTGCCTCGCTCCACTCGCCCCGTCACTACCGTGCCTCGCCCGCTTATCGAAAATATGTCCTCCATCGGCATCAAAAACGGCTGGTCCACCAGCCTCACCGGCTCCGGTATGTAACTGTCCACTGCCTCCATTAACTCTATTATCGACTTGTTCACCTCCGCTCCAGGATCACCATCCGACTCCATCGACTTCAACGCACTCCCCCGTATAACAGGTATCTTGTCCCCAGGAAACTCGTACTTCGTCAACAACTCCCTCACCTCTAACTCCACTAAATCCAGTATCTCCTCATCATCCACTAAATCCACCTTGTTCATGAAAACCACTATCGCCGGCACATTCACCTGCCGCGCCAATAATATGTGCTCCCGCGTCTGCGGCATCGGCCCGTCATCCGCCGCCACCACCAGTACCGCCCCGTCCATCTGCGCCGCACCCGTGATCATGTTCTTGATGTAGTCCGCATGACCAGGACAGTCTATGTGCGCATAATGACGATTCTCCGTCTCATACTCTATGTGCGCTATCTGAATCGTTAATCCCCTCTCCTTCTCCTCCGGCGCATTGTCTATCCGGTCAAACTCAATATACTCCACCTTCCCCGCTAATTTCTTGCTCAATACCTTCGTTATCGCCGACGTCAACGTCGTCTTGCCGTGATCTACATGCCCTATCGTCCCTATGTTCAAATGCGGCTTCGTCCGCTCAAACTTCTTCTTCGCCATTTCCCTTACCTCCTATCTCTCGCATTATGATTCAATAGTATATCTGCCAAGCCCACGACCAGATTTGAACTGGTGACCCCGTCCTTACCAAGGACGTGCTCTACCAACTGAGCTACGTGGGCGCGACCGCTCAGACAGCGGGAAACGGGACTCGAACCCGCGACCAACGGCTTGGAAGGCCGACGCTCTACCAACTGAGCTATTCCCGCATAAAACAAAAATGGGCAGGGAAGGATTCGAACCTCCGAAGCGTTTCCGCAGCGGGTTTACAGCCCGCCCCATTTGGCCACTTTGGTACCTGCCCAAAGTCCATACTCTCTATAAGCCAAGGTACCGGTCTGCATGCTTCCCGCCTTTTCGGCCTGAAGCTCCATTCTTTCCTGAATGGACTCTCCGCCCGATAACTTCACCTCTCAGACTAAAAGCCAGCGAGAGGATTCGAACCCCCGACCCGCTGATTACAAATCAGCTGCTCTACCAACTGAGCTACGCTGGCGCAATCTTCCATCTGCAGGTTCCTAATTTTTTAATTGAAAGGGAGTAAATGGATGAGAGAAAGGCTTCTTGGTTATGAAGTTTCTGATTCTTCTCTCTAACCTGCGTACGCTAAATTATTAAGTTTGTTTGGAAAAAAGTAAAAAACTACCTTTGAAAGTTTAAAGGAATTCGAGCCCTTTGTCAAGAAAAGAATAAGAAAAGGGAGCCTCTATTTTCGTGACAAAATAATGAAGCTGTCATCTATCACGGCGCCGGTTCCTCTCCCTCCGCAGCCCATGGTGGAGGATGGGAGGGTTTTGGCAAGGAGGGAGGGGAACCGGCTCCGCACTTCTCCATTAGGTCTTATTTTATTTCTTTTTGGGTGCGGCCTTTCCCCTTATGTTTCGGGCTCTTTCCAGATTTTCTCTTAGCTCTCTGAAAAAGACGTTCATGAAAACCAGGTATTTTGCCTGCTGGACCACAGTCAGGATCTCCTCCAGTTGAGCCTCCACCTCCGCGTCCTTGCTTCCGAGACCTTTCCTCAATTCTTTCAGGGCCTGAATCCTCACTTGGAGAGCTTCGGGATCTGGCTCCCCCTCCTTCAACATCATCCTGAGTTCCTGCATCTGCCCTGCGATTTTCAGGTTGATCTCCATCTTTTCTTTTTCGACCCGAGTCACAAGCGGGTAAACTTTGGCTGTCTGGTCCTCTGTCAGCTCCAGAAACCGTGTCATCCTCAAGAGCATCAACGTGACTATATTCTCTCTCGTCCTCAGTCTCAGTCTTTCCTGGAGCTCATTTTCCTGCTCCTGAACAGCTGGGAATACGACCGAGCTGAAAATAATCAATCCGAGCGAAAGGGCAACTATGGACTTAGCCTTCATGGGATTCCTCCTCTATTTTTTCTTCCTTTTTTATTTCCGATTCTATAAGCTTCAGTTCCTCTTCCGAGAGATTCTCCCAGAGGAGAGAACTTTCCTGGAAACCAGCGCTGTCCTGCCATCCGGCCCCTTCCAGGGACTCTCCGATCGAAGCCAAGACAACCAAATTGAACAGAGTTTCCAGTTCAGGGTCGCGGCCGATTTCCCTGTAAATTTGAGCAAGGGAGTCCTCGTAGGAAAAAACATACATCTCCGGCACGGGTTTTTCGAAGAACAGGAGAAAGTACAGCCCGACGACAATGAGAAGAGTCAAAGCTGCGCTCGCTCCGGCCCATCTCCATCTCTTCACAAGCGGCCGCTCTAATCTCTTCTCCTGTTTCTTGGAGCTAAGATCGGACCTGAGCCTGGATGTGAACTCTTCCCAAAAAGAAGGGGAAACCTCAAGCCTCTCAATGCTCCTGGCCTCATCCTGGATCTTCTCCAAAGCGGCAGCATAGGAACGGCAGGAGGGGCATCTTTCCAAGTGGGCTTGGAGAGACTTGATTTTTCTCTCTGAAAGCTCTCCGTCGATACGGTCGGATAGCCATTTCTCGATCGTTTTGCACCTCATTTTATCTCCCTTCCAAGTATGGATTTAAACTGGCTTGCAGTATTTTTCTGGCCTTGTGCATCCGCCAGGAGACGGTGTTCTCCGAGCAGCCCAGGACTCTCGCCGCCTGATTATGGGTCATTCCCTGGAAAACAACCAGAACGAAGGAAGCCCTGTAAGGCAGGGGCAATGAATCCACCGCCTCCCGCAGCTTCCTGGAAAGCTCTTTCTTCAAAGAACTCCCTTCAGGAGAAGGGGAAGCATCCTCTTTCGCCTCAGCCCAGGACAAGCTTTCATCCAGGACTTGCCTTGCCCCATCCCTTTTTCCTTTCTTGAGGAAATTCAAGGTAAGGTTGACAGCGATCCTGTAAACCCAGGTATTGAAGCTGGAGCGCTGTTTGAAAGTCTTCAATGACTTAAAAGCCTGCATCAAAGCCTCCTGGGTCAGATCACTGGCATCCTGATGATTCTTCGTCAGGGCGAAAATGCTGTAGAAAATCCTCTCCTGACAGCGGCGAGCCAGTTCTGCAAAAGCCTCAACATCTCCCTGTTTCGCCAGATCAACCAGATGGTCATCACTGCGGTCTGCCATACTTCCTTTCATTGGATTAGACACTTAAAAGCAAAATTCCTTTGTACCCAAAAACATGAATGTCTATAAGAGCACAGATGGACACCGGATTCTCTGCCAAACCGAGCTTCTTCGCTTCGACTTGGGGCACTTTTTGCGTCTGGTCAAAGCTTTTCCTGTATTATCCTAAAAAATACCGGATTTTCAAACCCTCGATCACGATGATGGAAACATCTGACCGAGTTAAGAAGTGCGGCGCCGGTTGCCCTCCATCCGGAGCCCATAGTGGAAGGAGGGAGGGTCTTGACAAGAATGGAGGGGAACCGGCGCTTGAACAGATTACACCTCCATAATTAACTCGATTCTCTTCCAGATAGTGTTGGTAAAATACACGGAAATGGAAGAAGCGACCTTTCAGGTTTAGCCTTCACGAGCCGTTTCCCGAGGGAAGCCGATGAAATCGGCCGCCGAGTATGTTTGAGCAGGTGAGGATCAAGCTGATGAAAAATGAAGGAGTACGGACATCCGGTTGGAAGTGACATCCTTGAGTGCGCAGTTACGTAGGCGCCGAGGGGGACGGTGAGGGAATGGCGTTAAAAATCTGAAGGGAGCGACGCCATTTCCGTGTGTTTTAGTCATTCAATTACCTACACAAAATGGAAAATAACCATTAACTCTAATGGAAATAGAGATACTTGCCGTCATCGGGAAAAAATTGACAAGAAGGAGGGTTGTTGCTATGATTTGTCCTCCTTTGAGGGACTGATCCCATGATCGAACGATACACACGTCCGGAAATGGGGGCTATCTGGACCGAAGATAACAGATACCAGAAATGGCTTGATGTGGAGCTGGCTGTCTGTGAAGCCTGGGCAAAACTGGGGGAAATCCCCCCGCATTCCCTAAAAAAAATCAGGGAAAAAGCCAGCTTCTCTGTCAAGCGGATCGAGGAGATCGAGAAAGTCGTCAAGCACGATGTCATCGCTTTTCTTACCTCCTTGGCGGAAAACGTGGGAGAGGATTCCCGTTTCATCCATCTTGGGTTGACCTCCTATGATGTCGTCGACACCGCCCTCTCTCTCCTCCTCAAAGAGGCGCTGGAGAAAATCCAGAAAGACCTGAAACCCCTGAAAAACATTCTGAAAAAACAAGCTCTCAAGTATAAAAAAACCGTGATGGTGGGGAGAACTCACGGAGTGCACGCCGAGCCCATCACCTTCGGAGTGAAGCTCTTGGTCTGGTACGAGGAAGTCAAACGCCACCTTTTGCGGATCGCGAACGCTCTGGAAGTCATCAGCTACGGCAGAATTTCAGGCTCAGTCGGGACCTACATCCATCTCAACCCGAAAATCGAGACCCATGCCCTGAAAAAGCTGGGCTTAAAGCCGGCAAGAGTCTCCACCCAGGTGCTCCAGCGGGACAGACATGCCGAAGTCCTGTTTGTCCTCGCCCTTCTCGCTTCCTCCCTGGAAAAATTCGCGATCGAGCTGCGCCACCTCCAAAAAACCGAGGTGCTCGAGGTCGAAGAATCCTTTACCAAAGGACAGAAGGGATCATCATCCATGCCCCATAAGAAAAATCCAGTTCGCGCCGAACGAATCTCGGGTTTGGCCCGGGTGATAAGGGCCAACCTCCAGTGCGCGCTGGAGAATATATCCCTCTGGCATGAAAGGGACATCTCCCACTCCTCGACTGAAAGGATCATCTTCCCCGACTCATTCATCCTCACCGACTTCATCCTGGCTGAAACCGCAGATATCATTCAAAACTGGAAAGTCAACACGGACAGGATGAAAGAAAACGTCAATCTCACCCGAGGACTCATCTTTTCCCAGAGCGTGCTTCTGGCTCTGACCAAAAAAGACGTCAGCCGTGAACAGGCCTATCAGCTCGTCCAGAGGAACAGCCTGAAAGCATGGAACGAAGGCCTGGATTTTAAACAGCTCCTCCGCTCTGACGAGGAGATCAAGAAAATCCTGAGCGAAAAGGAGATCGAGGCCTGTTTCTCCCTTAATCCTTACCTGGACAAGATCGATTACATCTTCGACAAAGTGCTGGGCGATGAAAGTTAGGATCCTCGTTTCACTCAAAGACAGCGTCCTTGATCCCCAGGGACAGACCGTCCGAAACGCCCTGCACACCCTCGGGTACGAATCCATAAAGGATGTCAGACAGGGCAAGGTATTCGAGATCGAGCTCGAGGGCGTTTCTCAAGAAGAAGCAGCCAAGGTCATTCCTGAAATCTCTGATAAAGTCCTGGCCAACCCCATTATCGAGAAGTTTTCGTGGCAGATCTTAGAGAAAGGTTGAATCCAGGATCAAGGGCAGCCCCTCCCCTACAGGCAGGGCTAAATTGAAATTTGGAGTCGTTATTTTTCCGGGTTCCAACTGTGATCACGACACTTTCTACGTCCTCAGAGACATCTTCAAGCAGGACGCGATATTCCTCTGGCATAAAGAGCACGACCTCAAAAATGTCGATTGTATCATCCTCCCGGGGGGATTTTCTTACGGTGATTACTTAAGGTCGGGCTCCATTGCCGCCTTCTCCCCTCTGATGCAGGAGGTCAAGGAATTTGCCTTCAAGGGCGGTCTGGTGCTGGGAATCTGCAACGGATTTCAGGTTCTGCTGGAACTCGGTCTTCTTCCCGGGGCCATGCTCAGGAACAAGAACCTGAAATTCCTCTGCCAGTACGTCCACCTGAGAGTGGATAACACGGATACCCCTTTCACCAGCACAGCGAAAAAAGGCCAGGTCCTGCGGATTCCGATCGCCCATTACGACGGGAATTATTACTCCTCTCCTGAAACAATACAGGAGGTCAAAAAGAACAATCAGACCGTCCTCCGTTATTCTGATGCCAGAGGCCGGCTCAGCGATGAAGCCAACGTGAACGGCTCCCTGGAATGCATTGCTGGGCTGATCAACAAGTCCGGCAACGTTATGGGGATGATGCCTCATCCCGAAAGAGCCTCCGAGGCGCTCCTCGGAAGCGAAGACGGCCGGATTATCTTCGAATCCCTGATCAAAAGTCTAGGTTAAGCAGATATGATCGATAAAAAAGTCATCGCAGAACACAACCTCACTCCGGAAGAATACGAAAAAATCGTCGAGCTCATCGACAGGGAACCCAACATCACCGAGCTGGGCATCTTTTCTCTTATGTGGTCGGAGCACTGCAGCTATAAAAGCTCGAAAATCCATCTGAAAAAACTGCCCGTGGAAGGCAAGAATGTTATTCAGGGTCCGGGTGAGAACGCAGGAATCATCGATATCGGCGATGGCCTGGCAGCTGTTTTCAAGATCGAGTCTCACAACCATCCCTCTTTCATCGAGCCATACCAAGGCGCGGCGACTGGGGTTGGCGGCATACTCAGGGACATCTTCACTATGGGGGCCAGGCCGATCGTCCTCCAGGATGCACTCCGCTTCGGCCCACTGTCCAAGCCTAAGAACAAGTCCATCATGGAAGGCGTTGTCTCCGGCATATCCGGATACGGAAACTCCATCGGCATTCCCACGGTGGGAGGAGATGTCTACTTCAACGACTGCTACTCCCTTAATCCTCTGGTCAACGTCTTTGCCCTGGGTATCGCTAAAAAGGATAAGATCTTCTACGCCAAAGCCGAAGGAGCAGGAAATCCGGTGCTCTACGTCGGGGCCAAGACCGGAAGAGACGGTATTCATGGTGCCACTATGGCTTCGGCGGAATTCGGCAAGGATTTGGAGCATAAAAGACCGAACGTCCAGGTCGGGGACCCCTTCATGGAAAAACTCCTGCTCGAAGCCTGCCTGGAGGTCATGGATAAAGACCTCATCGTGGGCATCCAGGATATGGGAGCTGCTGGACTGACCTGTTCGACGACCGAGATGGCCTCCAAGTCCGGGACAGGGATCGAGATCGACCTTGACCTGGTTCCCCAGAGAGAAGAAAGCATGACTCCTTACGAGATGATGCTCTCCGAATCCCAGGAGAGAATGCTCATCGTGGCTAAAAAGGATAGGGTTGAGGAGGTTCAGCGGATCTTTGCCAAATGGGACCTGGACGCCGTCATCATCGGCAAGGTCATTGAAGGAGGCAGGCTCAAGGTGAAATTCGGCGGGAAGACCGTTGTCGACCTCCCGGTCAGGGCCATCATCGACCTCTGCCCAGTCTATGAACAGGAGAGCAGGACGCCCCGCTACCTCCAATCCGCCATTGAACTGGGCTCTGTTCCTGAACCGGACGACTACAACCATGCTTTTCTGACTCTACTCTCCTCTCCGACCATCTCTGAAAAAGAATGGGTGCGCCGCCAATATGACCACATGGTCCAGGTCAACACGGTCTTTCTCCCTGGAGCCGATGCTGCGGTCATCAGGATCAAAGGCACGAACAAGGCGCTGGCGGTCACCCTTGATGGAAACTCCCTCTACACCTACCTGGAGCCCAAAACAGGAGGGAAGATAGCCGTGGCTGAGGCCTGCCGGAATCTCGCCTGTGTCGGAGCTCGCCCTATCGGAGTGACCAACTGCTTGAACTTCGGCAGCCCGGAGAAGCCGGAAATCATGTGGCAGTTCCAGGAAGCCATCGAGGGAATCGCTCTGGCCTGTAAGATTTTTGACATCCCGGTCACCGGAGGCAACGTCAGCTTTTATAACGATACTAACGGGATTTCCATCCATCCCACCCCTGTGCTCGGAATAGTCGGAATGGTGGATGATACACGCTGGATCACCGGTCCTGGCTTCAAATCCAATGGCGATATCCTGATTCTCCTCGGCGAGAACAAGGAAGAGCTGGGCGGTTCTGAATACGTTAAAAGTATTCACCGGATGGAAAAGGGCATCCCCCCGCAGATCGACCTGGAAGAAGAAAAGCGCGTCCAGGAATTCTGCCTGGAAGCCATCTCTCTCGGGCTGATCGAGTCTGCTCATGATATCTCGGAGGGAGGGCTGGCCTGCTGCCTGGCGGAATGCTCCATCCTGAGCAAGGGAAAGATGGGCATAAGCGCCCACCTGAAAGATAACATGCGCTCGGATGCGCTGCTCTTCGGCGAATCGCAGTCCAGGATAGTCATCACTTCTAAAGAGGAAAGCCGTGAGGAAATCTTCCACCTGGCCAGAGAAAGAGGCGTGAAAGCCATGGATATCGGGAAGAGCGGCGGCGAGAGAATAACCATCAGCCAGCGCGATAAAAAGCTCATCGACGTGCCCGTGGCTGAGGCCGCGAAAGCCTGGTGGGAAGCCATTCCTGAAATTTTCAGGATTAAATAACATTGATTTCCGCTTCTTTTTTAATAAAATAGGATTCTTGGCCTTATTTATTAATCCTGAACAAGGAAATTAAGATGAGTGAGGAAGTTTTTGTCAGCCCCAAAAAAAAGGGGAAAATAGCCGTCTTTCTCTCCGGCCGAGGCTCGAATTTCATGGCCATCCACGACGCCATCCTGGCCGGAAAAATAAACGCTGAGATCGCTCTCGTCTTCAGCGATAAGAAAGACGCTCCCGGACTCCGGATAGCCGAGGAACGCAACCTTGAAACTCTGTTTCTCGACCCCAAAGCCTATCCCTCTCGAGAGGCGCACGAAAAAGCGGTTACCCAAGAAATCCGGAAAAGAGACGTGGACCTGGTCGTACTAGCGGGGTACATGCGGATTCTGAGCCCGTCCTTCTGTAACGAACTCAAGTACTGCATGATGAACATCCATCCGGCTCTGCTCCCTTCTTTTCCTGGCCTGCATGTCCAGAAGAAAGCACTCGAATGGGGGGTCAAATATTCAGGAGCCACGGTTCATTTTGTCACCGTTGACGTGGACATGGGCCCGATCATCCTCCAGGCAGTGGTGCCCGTCCTTCAAGATGATAGTGAAGAGACCCTCAGCGAGAGGATCCTGAAGGAAGAGCACAAGATCTACCCGGAATCTGTCAGGCTCTATTTCGAGGGAAAGCTGGAAGTGAGGGGGAGAAGAGTATTTATCGGCTAGACACAGTGAACACCTACAGGAAAGGGAAAAAGATATAAAAAGGAAAATTGATCATCCAGCGAACAGGACAGCAAAAAAACATCCATGAGATCAGAGGCAAAACGATGAAATCAGTGGAAGAGCAATTCGAATACCTCAAAAAGGGCAGCGTGGAGATCATCCAGGAAAATGAGCTGAAGCAAAAGCTCGCCCGGTCCATCAAGGAGAAGAAGCCCTTAAAGGTCAAGGCCGGATTCGACCCCACAGCTCCGGACATCCACCTCGGTCATACCGTTCTCCTGCGCAAGATGAAGCATTTTCAGGATCTGGGTCATTCTGTGGTCTTTCTCATCGGCGACTTCACGGGCCTGATCGGCGATCCCTCCGGAAGGTCGAGCACCCGCCCTCCCATGACCCGGGAAGAAATAAACAAAAACGCCGAAACCTACAAGGCTCAGATATTCAAGATCCTCGACCATAAAAAAACGATCATCGATTTCAACTCCCGCTGGCTGGGCAAGCTGACCAGCTTCGACATCATCAACCTGACCGCTAAATACACGGTGGCCCGCATCCTGGAGCGAGACGATTTCTCCAAACGATTGAAGACAGGCCAGCCTATTTCCACCCATGAAATCCTCTACCCTCTGATGCAGGCCTACGATTCGGTGGCTCTGGAGGCGGACGTGGAGCTGGGGGGGACAGACCAGAAATTCAACCTTCTCGTCGGCCGGGAGATCCAGAGAGAATTCAGGCAGGAACCCCAGGTGGTGATGACCATGCCTCTGCTGGAAGGACTGGATGGCGTGGAGAAGATGAGCAAAACGCTCGACAACTACGTGGGGATCACTGAGCCTCCGGGTGAAATCTTCGGGAAGATCATGTCCGTGTCGGATCCCTTGATGTTCCGCTACTACGAGCTGCTCACCGATGAGTCCCTCTCCCGGATCGAAAATTGGAGGAAAGAAGCCAAAGAAGGCCAGGTCAACCCCAAAGATCTCAAATCCAAACTCGCTCGGACGATCGTGGCTGATTTCTGGGGAGAGAAGGAGGCTGAAAAGGCGGCAGGGGAGTTCGAAAGAGTATTCAAAAAACGAGAGCTTCCCTCAGAGATGGAAGAGATCACGGTCAAACCGGCGGAAGTCCTCCTCCTCGACTTGATGGTTGATAAGAACATCTTCCCCTCACGGAGAGAAGCCAAGAGGGTCATCCGCCAGGGTGGGGTTTACCTTGACGGACAGAGAATCGAGGATATCCAGTTCAAAATAGACATGAAGAAAGAGAGTGAGGTCTTCCTCAAAGTCGGCAAGAAGAAGTTTTACAAGATCAAAAAAGCATAAAGGACTATCCCGCTGGGATCGAATGGAGAGGATATACAGGCACCACTCCCACTCCAAGTGAGATAACCGCAAGGCATTGGATAAAGAGAGAATTCAGGAGAGGAGAAGGCATCTGTCTTCTTTTCAGGACACAGATAGACTTAAAAAATCCCGTTCATCTCAGTATTGCGTTGGCATGTTTTTTGCACCGAGAAAGATAATGAAGCTCAGATTGTTTCTGGCAGCCGCTCTTCTGGCCCTAGTTCTTCCTTCTTACCTGGCGTCTCAACAGAAGGAAGTCATCATCGGAACAGGAGGGGGTTATTCCCTCTCATTAGACGCCGCTGCCTCCCCTTGGGAGATCGACTGGGCGCCCGGGGAGATCTACTTCAAGGAACACATGAAACTGAAGGAATCCTTCAGCTTCAATGTGCAGTATTTTTTCAACAAGGAGATCGGACTCCAGCTTGAGTTTCACCACCAGAAGGCCAGTTACTTCTCCCAGCTGGAATGGTACGGTCTTTACATCGAAAGCTTTTACATAGACATCGACCACATCGAGGAGCCGTACACAAAACCATGGAGCATCTCCTCTCTCAGTGTCTCCCTGTTCATCGCCAAAAGACAATACTTCAATCAAAAAGTTTTCCCTTATGCTTTCGTTGGTGCAGGGCTGTATTTTCTGGAGGGGGATAGAGAATTCGTCCTGAGCAGATTCCGGTTGGGTCCCCGCAAGACAGGGGAACTGTTCAAACTGGGAGGAGGCTTTAAATACAGGCTGAACAGATTCCTCCTCCTCAATTTCAGGTTTTTTGGCCAGTCCATATGGCGGAAAGAAGCCCGCTATCGTTCCTCGCTCTACGGGGGAACACTCCAATTCGATCCTGACCTGTATTTCGCCACGGGAGAAATCTCCAGAGTCAGCACGGCGTGGGTCAAGACATTCACCTTCTTGGGAACGGAACTCAGCTTAGAGTTCTGTTTCTCAAGAAAAAAGAAGAGGTCCTCTCTCTAGGCTGACCAGAAGGAATGGACGAAAAACACTCACTCGGGAGGGAAAAACTTCGGGGGCTGGCCGAAGACACCCTCGTACAGGGAAGGATAAGCGTTCTTCCCTCCGAGAAGAAGGCAGGTCAGGGGCATCTTCTCCTGAGCCAGCCTGGACATCTCTCCGCTAATTCCACGGATATCCCATTGTGCCGTGGCATCCTCTCTCAACCTCGAGATGTGGTAGAGCTCCCTGGCATTGACTTTGAGCAGAACCCTTCTCCGGTGAGCATTGGTCAACACGTATTCTGTTCCGCATTCCATTTTTTCTTTCAAAAGGGAATAGACGCGATTCGTCTCCTCGATGATCTCCATGAATTCCTTTTTTTCTCCGATCTCCGCTACCGAGGGGGGAACCGTCACTCCCAGCCCAGGATTGTAATCCTGGGCTGTCAGGGTGGCCACGCGGTGGCGCTTGAGCTGGGCAAAACAGGAGGCGGAGACGACAAGGTCATAGGTGAGGCTCGGGTACTCGAACTCCCGGAGGGGAAAATCATAAAACTCCATATGTTTGAACGTCTGTTCAACGAGCGCCCTTTTATCTGCAAGTTTGAGTCGCCTGGCCTTCTTCAAGCATTCCTCATAAGGCAAAGAGGAGGAGGTGTGCAGAAGAGAAGCCACAAGCTTATTATCGGCTTCTGGTGTATGGTCTACTAGGGAAATCCGCTTCGTTATCTCTCTCTCTGGCTTCAGTAATTGTCGAGCTTTCTCCTGGATCTCCCCGTAGGTTTTGGCATCAAAGTCATTGGCCTCGGTGAAGAGAATGATCGAGGGCGCCACTTCTTTGGCCAGACCGTATATCTTCTGATTGAACTCCTTCAGTTCAGTCAGCTTTTTAGAGGCGAAGCGGCGGATCATGTGCTCCAGATTCCGGGCGTTGATGGTCATACCCAGCTGGCCTTCTATGGCCAGGCTGGTCACATAACGGGCATCCTCCTTGGCCCAACCCTCCAGGATGGAATGTTCCTTGGGAATGGCGGCCATTCTTCTGTGCTTCTCGAAGAAATAGGGCTTTAATTCTTCTAAAAGCTTATGGTAAAGCGCGTTCTGAGCTTTTATCGTTTTGACGAAGACATCCTTCATCCCGGCCTTCTGGATCTCCTCGGGGATGACGAAGTCATCCCTCAGGGTGATGTAGCGCTGGGACTTTTCAGTGTAAGAGCAGAGGCGGAATTTCTCGATCTCCTCGATGGCCAGACGGCTCACTCCGATGATGTCAAAATTGAATACCGCATGCTCGGCCACAGAGTGATGACCCATCTTGAAAATGATGTTCCGGTTGGACCGCCGGGCTCTCTCCACTTCTTTCCTGGACACGGCCCGCAGCTCATCCACCGGACGGGGATCCCGGGAAATCCGGGCGTAGGACGCGGAAAGGGTCTCTGGAGTGACATCCTCGCGTGGGGGGGAGCATTTTTTAAGGTCCTCCAGGACTTCACTGTCCACGTTGTAGCCGGCGAGGATGATCTTCATGGTGTTTCCTACAATAAAAAGGGCCAAGAAAAAAGTCAACACCCTGAGTCAGCATCTCTATTTCCGTGATGAAGGGAACACTTGGTCTAATGTAAACGCAGTCAATAAGGTTGCAATCTCTGTGCGGCCCGGATGCCGCCCTCAGCCCCCGGACCCCGAGGGAACCAGTCCCGTCGGTTCCCCCCGTCGGATAAGCCGACGGGTCCCCCCTCCGCTACGGGGGCTTGAGGGTGGCATCCAGGTCCGCTCAATAGAGAATGTCAAACGAACGATTGCGTTAATATAGGGTTGAGAAGCACAGTACTGGTTCCTCTCCATCCGAAGCCCATGGTGGTGGGTGGGAGGGTCTTGGCTTGGATGGAGGGGAAACGGCGCCGCACATCTCAATTGGGTTGGATGTTTCCATCGCCAGAAAAATATACAGAGATGCTCACAAACCGTGATCCCAATCTTCATGTTCCAGACAATATGAGGATAATCCAGGCCACCACTCGTTGAATTTCAATGAAAGCTCGGGTATGATGAACCTGGACGGCAGGGGATGAAAAACAAGGAACTGGCCGCAATCTTCTCCAGAATCGGGGATGCCCTGGAGATAAAGGGTGAGACGGGTTTTAAGGTCATCGCCTACAGGAAGGCTTCGCGAATCCTGGAGGACCTGACCGAAGATATCGAAACCGTCGCCAAAGAAAAAAGGCTCCAGGATATCCCGGGAATCGGCAGCGGGATCGGCCAAAAAATCGAGGAATATCTCCAGACCGGCCAGATGAAGAAATACACAGAGGTCCTCTCTTCCATCCCGGAAGGGCTCCTCAAGCTCTTGGAGATCCAGAGCCTCGGGGCCAAGACGATCCATCTCGCCCACAAGGAGCTCCAAGTCAAGGGCCTGGAGGGTCTGAAAAAGGTGATCGAAGACGGCTCGCTGGCCAAGCTCTACGGCATGGGAGAGAAAAAGGTCGAGAACATCAAAAAAGGCATTGAAATCTACGAAAAGGCACAGGAACGCATTCCAATTTTCGAGGCAGTGAGTCTTGTCGAGGATGTCATGGAATATCTCAGGAAGGTTCCTCAAATCGGCCAGCTATCTCCGGCTGGCTCACTCCGCCGGATGAGAGAAACCGTCGGAGACATCGACATCCTGGCCACGGGGAAACACGGAGAACAGATCATCCGCTATTTCACCCGGCACCCCGGGGTCAGCCGCGTCCTGGCCGAGGGCAAGACCAAGGGCTCGGTCTTGATCTCCACCGATAAGGGAGAGCGACAGGTGGATTTGCGGATCGTCGCTGAATCGGAATTCGGTGCAGCCCTGCAGTATTTCACCGGTTCCAAGGCCCACAACATCAAGCTGCGCGGCATGGCCAAAGATAAGGGGCTGAAGATCTCCGAATACGGAGTCTTCAGAGGACAGAAAAAAATCGCCGGCCGCAGCGAGAAAGAGGTCTACAAAGCTCTCGGTTTACCGGTCATTCCTCCTGAACTCCGGGAAGACAGGGGAGAGATTGAGCTCGCCTTGAAGAATAAGCTCCCTCGCGTGGTGAATCTCTCCGACATCAAAGGGGACCTCCATGTTCATTCTGATCACAGTGACGGTCACGTCTCCATAAAAGAACTGGCAGAGCTCGCTCAGAAAATGGGCTATGAGTACATTGCCATCTGCGACCACTCCCAAGCTGCCAATTACGCCGGCGGCTTGACGCCCGGCCGACTGCTGCAGCAGATCGAAGAGATCGACCGATTGAACAAGACATTCAAGAATTTTAAAATCCTGAAGGGATCCGAAGTGGATATCCTTCACGACGGAAGACTTGATTTCGGGAACGACATCCTGAAAAGGCTCGACCTGGTAGTCGCGGCTGTCCACAGAGGATTCAAGAAAAACGTGACCGAGCGCATCCTGAGAGCCATGGAAAATCCTTACGTGACAGTCATCGCCCATCCTTCCGGACGGCTCATCTCCCGGCGCGAGGGCTACGATGTGGACCTGGAAAAAGTCCTGGAAGGAGCCGAGGAATCCGGAAAAGCCCTGGAATTGAATGCCTACTACGATCGTCTCGACTTGAACGAGTTCTACCTCAAAAAAGCCAGAGAAAAAAAGATCAGGATCAGCATCGGCACCGATACCCATTACGCTCAAGGCCTGAAGATGATCCGCTTTGGAGTGGGGATAGCGCGGCGGGCCTGGCTGGAAAAAAGGGACATCCTCAACTGCCTGAGCTATAAAGACCTGGTCAATAAAAAGTTCTGAGCATCCTTTGAAAAGCTCACTCCACCAACAATACAAAAAAGTATAATCAAAAAGGATAGGGGTAAGGACGTATGCGGACACCCCATGACTGAACCCATCCTCGAAAAATATCGGCCTTTTCAAAAAAAATATTCTTGCTGGATCTAGTCAACATCTATTTCCGTGACAGTCAATTATGAAGATGAAAATTGTAATAGCGACTGTTCCTCTCCATCCGAAGCCCATGGTGGTGGGAGGGAGGGTCTTGGCTTGGATGGAGAGGAACAGTCGCTGAACCTTTCCATCTGGTCAGATGTCTGCCCCATCATGGAAATGGAGATGCTGACCCGAATCTACCTTTCTCTTTTCATTTCCGGATATTCCTATTAAAATAGTATTTTCGCCCAAAGCTGAAAAATGGAAACGGGATTCGTGGCTTGAAAATCCAGCTTACGGCTTTTCGAACATATGATGTGACTCGATAAACATAAAGCGAAGAAAAAATCTCATCAAGGAGAAAAAGATGTTAGACGTTTCGACTGCTTCCGTAAAAGAGCTTCTGGGATTCGCGGTCAGGTCTGAAATCGATTCAAATAAAACGTATTCGGACCTTGCCCAAAGAGTGAAGAATCCTCTACTGAAAGAAAAATTCCAATGGCTAGCCTATGAAGAAAACAAGCATAAAGAGGTTTTAGAAAAACTCTTTGATGCGCTTTTCCAAGGAGAAAAACTGTTGGTGCCAGAACAGATGGCTACAGAGCTTATCAAGCATATTGAGGTCACCCCGTCATCAGGGCTGGTGGATATCCTCTATCAAGCCATGGAGTCGGAGAAATCCGCAGAG
>JAOUKO010000120.1 GCA_029882525.1 Candidatus Aminicenantota bacterium
TGGGCTCCGGATGGAGAGGAACCCGCGCTGCACTTGTCCATTGATCGGATGTTTCCCTCATCACGGAAATAGAAGTAATTTAATTCCCTTCATAGACATTCTTTTATTCTTAATCATGGATTGAGAAATCAGATGAGGAGAGGGTCTTCCTTTAGTCCTTTAAAACGATTCTTTTTTAATCGATTCAGCGAACTTCCGGCCGAATTCTTCTCCTTTTTTGAGGTCCTCCTTTTTAGGGTACCCCCTGAATTCAAAGACATCCACAAGGTCCCACTTGAGAGGTTCAACGATCTTCTCCAGGCCTCTCCTCGCCCCGCCGCTCCAACCGAAGCTTCCAAAATAGGCCGCTTTCTTGTTTTTTATGTTCTTATGAGCAACCATGCGGAGCACGTCTTCGACAGGCGGAAAAAGAGAGACTTCGTAGGTGGGAGCCCCGATCATCATCCCTCTCTTGGTCCAGAGCGAAGGCAGGATGTAGCTCACATGGGTGCGGGCGGCATCAAAGATTTCGAGGGGAACATCTGCCTGCGATATTCCCTGGGCCACTGCGTTCATCATCAGCTCTGTATAACCGTACATCGAGCCGTAGACCAGAGTTACAGCCGGCTCTGTCTGGCCTTTGGCGTATTCTGCCCATTTTTTATACAGCTCGACTATCCGAGAAGGATTCTTCCGCCAAATAAGCCCGTGGGAGGGAGCGATGACATCAACAGGAAGTCCAGCCAATTTTTCGATCGCTCCTAAAACCCTGGCGCTGAAGTTGGCCACGATGTTGACGTAATAGCGGAGAGCTTCCCTTTCGTAGAACTCGAAGTCTCTGCATTGGTCATCGAAGATGGCTCCCCGGATCGCCCCATATCCCCCAAAGGCATCACAGGGAAAAAGAATGCGCTGGGAGACCTCGTAGGTCATCATGGTCTCCGGCCAGTGGAGAAAAGGAGTCGAGAAAAACTTTAAGGTTCTCTTTCCGAGAGAAAGCGTGTCACCGTCGTTGACGACCCGGACATTTTCTTTTATGGAAAAGAAACTCTCGAGCATCTCTTTGGTCTTCGCCGAACCCAGGAGTGTGACCTGAGGAGCAATCCTTTTCAGTGTTCTGAGAATACCTGAATGGTCAGGCTCCATATGATTGACGACCACATAGTCAACCTTAGAGATGTCGATGAGCTCATCGATCTGATTCAGGTATTCATCGCCCTTGAATGACTTGGTCAGGTCGATGATCGCTTTCTTTTCGTCATCGATCAAATAGGAATTGTACGACACTCCCTCGTTTGTAATCGGCCAGAGGCCTTCGAAGAGGTCGGTGGTTCTGTCGTTCACTCCTATCCAGTAGACATCCGGTTTTATCTCAACTGCAGGCATATCGCGCACCTCCTTAAGTCGAGTTTACCTATCATTTTAATGGGCGAGAGTGAATAAAGCAATCCTTTTTCCGCCACCAGCAAGTATCTCTATTTCCTTGATGAAGGAAACATCCAACCCAAGGAGAAGTGGAGCGCCGGCCCCCCTTCATCCGAAGCCCATGGAGGAGGGTGGGAGGGTCTTGGCTTGGATGGAGGGGGACCGGCGCTTCAGCAGATACACCTCCATGATTCACAGTTAGGAGAATAGAGGTGCTTTCCTGCTATCAAATTCCTTTTACAATGTCCAGCGTTTATGGTAAAAAATACGGATAAATATGGATATTCTTTATTGCCGAGATAAAGGAGACGGATAAATGGAGGGCCAGGATACGAGCGCAAGAGGTGTTTGGGGCTCCAAAGTCGCTTTCATCTTAGCCGCGACCGGATCGGCCATCGGCCTGGGAAACATCTGGCGCTTTCCCACAATGGTCAGCCAGAACGGCGGGGCGGTTTTTGTTATTGTTTATATCCTGGCCGTGGCTTTCATCGGATTCACCGTGATGCTGGCTGAGCTCACTCTCGGCCGCCATGCCCAGAGGAACCCCGTGGGAGCCATCGAGTACATCAAACCTCGTTCCCCGTGGAAGCTCATCGGCTACCTGGGAATCATTACCGGAGTTTGCATACTCTCCTTTTATGCGGTTGTGGCTGGCTGGGCAGCAGGGTATATATTCAAAACAGCCTCCGGGGCTTTCAAAGGAAAGCTCACAGCGGAGATGACAACTCAGATATTCAGCGACTTCAGTTCTAATCCTCTCCTGGTCTTCCTCTTTTTCGGCCTGATCATGGGTCTGACCATCTTCATCATCTCCAAGGGAGTCAAGAAAGGAATCGAGAATTGGACAAAGATCCTGATGCCCATCCTTTTCCTCTTGATCGTGCTCCTCGCAGTAAGAGCCCTCACCCTTCCCGGAGCCTTAAAGGGTCTCACCTTTTATCTCCAGCCTGATTTTTCCAAGCTCAGCGGCACGGTAATCCTGTTCGCTGTCGGGCAGGCCTTCTTTTCTTTAAGCCTGGGCATGGGGACGATGATCACCTACGGGAGCTACATCTCCAAGTCGGACAATCTCGTCTCATCCGCAGGATGGGTTTCCTTTGCGGATACTCTCGTCGCCCTGCTCGCCGGGCTGATCATCTTCCCCACGCTTGCTTTCTCCGGACAGCCGGGAAATGTCGGCGGCGAGGGCCTGGCCTTTCAAATCTTCCCCATCATTCTTTCAGAACTGCCCGGCGGATATATTTTTGGAATTCTCTTCTTCACGCTTCTCACTGTCGCGGCTTTGACTTCAACAATCTCACTTCTTGAAGTCCCTGTCGCTTATCTCGTTGACGAAAGGAATTGGACAAGAAAAAAAGCGGTCCTTGTGATCGGTGTTGTCACCTTTATTATCGGCATTCCATCAGCCCTTTCCACAGGAGGATTGGAGTTTTTCACCAAGCTCAAAGTGTTGAGCTTTTTTGCTCTCGCCTTCGGCAATATCTCCCTGGCTGTCGGTGCATTATTCATCTGCATCTTCGTGGGCTACATTTGGGGAGTGAAAAATGCGCTCAAGGAGGTGGCCTCCGGAAATCCGCGTTTCAGATTGCGCTACATATGGACCTTCTCGATAATGTTTCTCACGCCTGTAGCCATACTCTTTATTCTCTACTTTATTAAAACTATAGCCGCAGGATAAAAAGCCATGAAGAAAAAATTCGTCATAATCATCTTCTCATTTCTATTATTAGCCGGATTTTCAGCTTTGAACGGAGCCGAAATCAAAGGAAAAGTCATAAATGTCATTAAGGGAGAACCTTATGTTCACGGCTCTGTGCTCGTCGAACCTCTTGGAATCGAAAACCGTCTCGAAGCCAAAATCGACAAGCAGGGAAACTATGTCTTCCAAAACCTCGAACCCGGGACCTACATTCTCTGGATGGACCTCTACAGCGCTACGCCCGCAGGAGGAGAGAGAAGAGAAATCAAAATCACCGAACCCGACGAAGTCCTGGAGCTCGACCTCTCTGTCTCTCCTTCCTCTCTGGATAAGGCCTTAGTCTTCACCAAAGAAACGAGCGATTTTATCTGGTTCCCTCTGATGGTCGTCCTCCTTTTTCTGATTGGAATCGTGCTCACTATTCTCACCCGTTTGATTCAGGTCAGGCGTTTTGTTCTTTCGATGAAGATGGTTCTCAGGGGAGCGATGAGGAAGGACAGATCAGAAAAGGAAGAGGGTGATATCTCACCCTACGCCGCTCTGATGACCGCCCTGGCTGCGACCGTGGGCAACGGGAACATTGCCGGCGTGGCCACAGCCATCGCCACGGGCGGACCGGGCGCGCCTGTCTGGATGTGGATCGCCGGTTTTCTCGGCATGGCCACCAAGTATGCTGAGGGCTTCCTGGGAGTTAGGTTCAGGGTCAAGAATGAACGGGGAGAGATGTCCGGCGGCCCGATGTACTACGCCCGCTACGGCATCAAGAACTTAAAACTGGCCAAGTTCATGGGCATGTTCTTCGCTATCTGCGGCGCTTTCACCTGCCTGTTCGGGACAGGAAACATGGCCCAGTCCAACTCCATGGCCCTGGTCTTCAACGACCAGTTCGGCGTCCCCTTCTGGCTGTCAGGCTTCGTCATCTTCACCATGGTCGGAGCGGTTGTACTGGGGGGGATCAAGAGAATCGGGGCTGTGTCCGAGCGGCTGGTTCCGACCATGATTTTTCTCTATTTCGCCGGAGCCATAGTCATCATTGGCGCCAACATCATCCACCTTCCTGCCGCTTTTGCTGTCATCTTTAAGTCCGCCTTCTCCGTCAAAGCCGTCGGAGGAGGAATGATCGGAGCTTCGGTAAAGCTGATCATCAGCGTCGGTGTCCGGAGAGGGCTTCTCTCCAATGAATCCGGGTTGGGATCAGCAGCCATCGCCCAATCCGCCTCAAAATCCTCAGACCCTCCTCGAAACGGCCTGATCGCCATGACCGGAACGTTTATCGATACCCTGGTCGTCAACACCCTCACCACTTTGGCTATCGTCATCACCGGAATGTACCTCAAAACGCCTGTTTTCGGGTCGGTGGAGGGACTCACCTCCACCAAACTCACAGCAGCGGCCTTCGACTCTGTAATTCCTTTTGGAGGATACATTATCGCTCTGAGCTCTTTTCTGTTCGGCTATTCGACCCTTCTCGGCTGGTGTTATTATGGTGAAAAATGTCTGGAGTACATCTTCGGCATCAGGATCATCTATCCTTACCGGATTGCCTTCATCATCCTGCTTTTCATCGGATCCAACATCCAGGGGCCGCATCTCAATATTGTCTGGTACGTGGGAGATATGGCCAATGCCTTGATGGCCTTCCCCAACATTGTATCGATGATAATCCTGGCCGGAATGGTCGGGAAGGTCACCACCAAATATTTTTATAAAAAAGACAATAGGCTCTAAAAGCATATTCCTCTCACCCCCAATGAATTTGGGGGTTGATAAAAATCTCTCCGCTGGATATCATTATTAATAATGAAATTCTGCAGCCCGCGACTTTTTCGTTTCTTGTCTATTTTTGGGTTATCACTCGTCCTGATATTCGCCTTATCCCCTGAAGCTCGAGGTCAACAGGATGTTTCCGAATACAAGAAGCGCCTGGAGGATATTTCCCAGCAGATCGACCAGCTCAAGATGAGGATCGAGGATGAGGAGAAGAAGGAATCCACATTTCTCTCAGAGCTGGACAGGATCGGCTTCCAAAAAAATCTCATTAAAAAAGAGATCACCCTCTACACCATGCAGCTGGGGAACACCAACAGCGAGCTCTCCACTATAAAAAGAGATATGCCCCGGCTGAAGGCCAAGCTGGAGATGGAAAAGGAGTCCATAGAGAAAATACTCGTCACCATGTATAAATTTGGAAAAGTGAATCAGCTGCAGTTCATCCTTCAGGCGAAAGACATGAACACTCTTGTCTCGGAAAACAAAAACTTGGCCCTTCTGGCTCAATACCAGAATAACATCATATCCAATTACATGAACACCCTGACCCAGTTAAAAGAAGCGGAGCAGCGACTTGAGGCGAAAAGAAAGGAAAGCTCAAACCTCATCTGGAAAACAAAAAATAAGAGGCAGGAGCTCAATGTGCAAGAAAGAAAGCAGAAGGCCCTGATCGATGAAATCAAGGAAAACAAAAGCATGCATCTTCAAGCCCTGGAAGATCTCAATCAAAGAGCAAAACAGCTGGAGAGCTTGATTGAAAAACTGCTCAAGGATGAAATCTCTTTTCCGATTCTCATCGTCCCTCTCTACGAGCAAAGAGCAAAGATCCCCTGGCCGATAGAGGGAGAAGTCGTATCAACCTTCGGCCGTCAGATCCATCCTCGGTTTCGAACTGTGACATTCAACAACGGGATCGAAATCTCTCCCCAGAAAGACCAGGAGATTGTCAAGTCCATCCATCCAGGTAAAGTCGTATTCTCTGACTATCTTAAGGGGTTCGGTAATGTCATCATTATCGACCACGGGATGAGTTTCCATTCGATCTACGGGCACTGCGCAGACTTTCTTGTCAAAAAGGGTGAACTGGTCAAGACCGGCCAGCCCATCGCCATTGCCGGAGACACAGGCTCCTTAGAGGGCATTGCTCTCTACTTCGGAATTACCTCCAAGGGTAAACCTGTCGATCCCTTGAAATGGTTGAAAAGAAGATGATACAATCGAGATTCATGCCTAGGTAAATGAAAATGAGAAAAAAAACGGCCAAACTCTTTCTTCTGACAGTCCTTGCTGTCCTCTCCATCCTTTTGATCGTGGAAAAGACATTAGCCCCAGGGCTTTTATCCAAGCCTTCTCCGTATAAAAATATTCAGCTTCTGACCAGAGTCGTCCGGCTTGTACAATCCGAGTACATCGAAGAAGCGAACCCGGCTGAAACGATGGAAGGAGCCTTCAAGGGGCTGGTCAACTCGCTCGATGTGCTCAGCTGTTACCTTAATAGTGAAAGTGTGCTCAGGTACAGACAGCGCATAGACTCTGACTTAAAGGATACGGGAATCATCCTCTATAAAAGATACGGCTCTTTTCCCCAGGTCATCGGACTCATCGAAAATTCTCCCGCTGTAGAGCAGGGAATCCAGTTAGGAGATCTCATCAGCGGCCTGGATGGCCGGGCACCTGAGATGATGAGCTTAACCGAGGTCCAACTGTATCTCAAATCCCAAGATGAAAAGCCCATAAATCTCAGGATCCTCAGAGGTCAAAAAACTCATGAGGTCGATGTTAAAAGAAAAGTCCTCTTCGGGAATCATCTGTCCTTTATTCCTGCCAAGGGAACGAGCGGAATTTTAAGAATCCACCGACTCTATACGCCTGTGGTCAAAGAGATCAAAGAAAAAATCGTTCCCCGGCTAAAGTCAGGCAAAGATAAACTGGTTCTGGATTTGAGGAATTGCTACGAGGGCGACACCCAGGAAGCCCGAGAGCTCATTAACCTCTTTTTGAAAGCTCCTGAGGTAGGCTACTTTGAGAAAAAGGGAAAACCCAACGAGCCACTGGATTGCCCGGATAGAGCTGAGCTCGAAATCTTTCCCCTTGTTGTCTGGACCAATCAAGCGACCATGGGACCGGCGGAAATAGTCGCCGGCGTTCTTAAAGAACTCAAGAGGGCAAGAGTCATCGGCTCACCAACGCTGGGCCTCACAGCCAAACAGAACTTCTTTCTCTTTGAAGACGGGAGTGGACTATTGCTCACATCGGGGATTTTCTTCCTCAAGTCAGGTAAGAAGCTCTGGCAAAATGGTATCAAGCCTGATGTCTTGATCAAGACGGAAGATCAGACCGACAACGCTTACCTCGAAAAAAGCCTCTCTTCTTCATCCTGACATATATTTCATGCAAAGGAGCAGGTCCTCGAAAAAAAAAGAAGGCCAGCCTCCGCCTTTCATATTTCTCATCTTCTCTTTACTCGTGGTCTTATCGGTATTGGGCCTGGATTTCATCGGTTGGAAGAAAGGAGAACGGTCATACTTCTTTTCCCTCCTCCTTGGGGAAAAGAAAGTGACCTGGAGTCAGGAAGCGCTGGAGCAGGTCATTCTCCAGAGCTTAGGCTCGCATGGAGTATCCTCTGATTCAATCCAGCAGTTCAGAGATCCCGGGGGTGTCCTTCATCTCATGATCGACCTTTCTTCCAGCACATACAGAGAGCTGGAATCCTCCCTTGAATCAGAGTTGAACAGAGCGAACGCTTCTCTCTTAGATAAACAGGAACGGAAGGGACAGGATAAAAAGTATTTCCTGTGGCAAGTGGAAGCCGAAGACGAAAAAGGATTGATCATTCTATTCTCTGTGCATGAGGAGAGAACACCACTGAAAAAAGAGCCGAAAAACAAAGTCGCGATCATCATCGATGATATGGGTTACAGCCTGGAAGCCATCCGGGAGATCTGTTCTCTCAAGGCACCGCTGACTGTCTCCGTCCTCCCCTACAGCCCGCTTGCACAGGAGACCGCCTGGATTGCTTATCAGAGCGGCCTGGAAGTCATGCTTCATCTTCCATTAGAATCCATTAACAACACCGAGAACAACGATATGGAGGGGCTCATCCATTCCCGAATGAGCAGAGAGGAAATCGAAAGAATGGTTGACTCCGAGTTGGAGCAGGTGCCCTACATTAAAGGCGTCAACAATCACATGGGCTCGAAAATAACAGCCAACAGACCCTTGATGAATATCATCCTCCAGCGTTTGATGGATAGAGATCTCTTTTTTGTAGACAGC
>JAOUKO010000464.1 GCA_029882525.1 Candidatus Aminicenantota bacterium
TGACCAGAGACAGGTCCAGGCCTACAGGGTAACCATTCTCCATTCCGATAAAAGCCGCCCTCTTCCCTTCCTTCTCCAGCCGGTAAGCATCCTCAGGTGATACAGCCATCTCTACCAACTCGGGATAGTCCCTGCACATCCTGTGGATCGCGTCCAGCATATCCATGGCCCTTTCCTTGGCCCGGGCATAGCCTTCGGGCGTCCGCTCGCCCTGGCCGATGAAGACCGCAAAAAACTCAGCATCCAGACCTCCCTCAGCCATTCGAGGAAGGTCAACCTTCCCGCTTCCTCTATCGCTTGGCTCATGGCGCTCTCCGATATTCCATTCTCCTCTCAGCAGGCGGCTGGGAGTATCACAGTGCGTGTCCACAGTAAGAGCCCTGTCGTGGATCGCCAAAGCTTCTGACTTCAGCGCTTCAGGGTCCAATCCTGGAGCACAACATGCCAGCCATAAGACCGACAGGGATAAAGCAAAAACAAAGGCTGTTGATACGACTCTTTTCATCACTCCTCCTTTCCGGATATCACTCTAGCCAATGCAGACTCACTGACTTGGATTTTTCTTGAAGGCATATGTATATCCATGCTTAATATTTTCCATCCATCTGGAACTCGGCGCTGTCCAGCCAGAACCCTGAATTGGTGAGAGAATCATGCTGGGCCTGGAGCAGGTCGTAGTGGAATTTCTCTTCTTCGCTGATGCTCAGGAATATCTCCTTGGCCACAGGGTCAGCCACTTCTTCGGCAGCCTTCTGGAAAAACCGGATCGCATTCTCCTCCAGCTCCATTCCGATGCTCAAGGCCTGAGTCTCGCTCTTTCCCTCCGCGCCTTTCATTCTTTCCTTCAGTTTCTCGATCAGGGTGGATTCTCCCTTGAGCTCCTCATCCCGGACAAATTTCTTCCAGTCGGTTTCTTTGAGGATCTCGGAGAACAGGTTGCTGAATGCCTGGATATGCTTCGTCTCCTCAGCAGCCAGCTTGCGGAACATCTTCTTGCCGAGTTCGTTGTGAGTGATCTCGGCCGCGTGATTGAAGAAGTTCCTGCCGTTAACCTCCAAGCGTATTGCCTCTTTAATGGCATTTTCGACTTGCTTGCTCATTTCTTCCATGAATCACTCCTTTTATTGATTCTTTATTGGTTCTCTTCCAAATAGTGCAGAAAAATACACGGGAATGGCTAAAAATGATCACTTTGTCGCTTTTTTCCAGGCCTCGATAAACTTCACTGCATAAGAGACCATGCCCTTGACTTCCCTCTCTCCCCGCTCTTTGGTGGCCTTTTGGGGATCGCTGAGGCTCCAGATCCCGTTGTCATAGAGCTCGTGACTCGCTCCTCCCTTTTTCGTCTCAACGGGGACTCCCCTTAAGGCATTAAAAACCATCCATAAGTCAGGATACTGCTGGGCAAGCTTCTGTAATTCCATCAATTTTGCGTTGTAGGTCGCCTTAGACATTACAGCCCTTTCCATCTTCACCAACTCGGGTTTGAGATAGAGCATGAGGGAAGTCTCGCCGATTCCCGCGTGTTCATCACGAACCTCTTCTTCTCCCTCGTAGCTTCCCCTCTGGATAGGGCTGCCTATTCCGATGGCCACGGCTACGGCTTCGGTGGTGTGGTTGATCCTCTGGATGACTTTTTGTTGACTGATATTGTTGCCGCCGTGATAATTGAAGAACATGAAGCGACGGAAACCGTACCGCATCAGCATCTCCGAAGTCTCAAAAAGAACCTGTTCCATGGTCTCGGGCTTTAAGCTCAGCGTTCCGGGAAACCCGGAATGATAGACGCTGTAGCCTGCCAGAAGTACCGGAGCAACCACGACCCCGGTCTCAGCTGAGATCAACTTGCTCATGCCCAATGCCTCAAAGTAATCCGTCCCCAGAGGCAGATGAGGACCATGCTGCTCGGTCGAACCTAAAGGGATAATGACCATGTCACAAAATTGAAGGTAATCTTTCACGTCTGTCCAGGTCATCTCCTGCAAAACAAGAGGCTTTCCCGTTTTTTCAGCAAAGCTGAACACA
>JAOUKO010000011.1 GCA_029882525.1 Candidatus Aminicenantota bacterium
AACGGCACACGGCCTGTCACCATCTCATAGAGGATGATCCCCAGAGAATAGATGTCCGAGCGCTGATCGACCTCTTTCCCCTCAATCTGCTCCGGCGACATGTACTCCGGCGTGCCGATCATCACCCCTGCGCCCGTGATCCCTTTCCCCCGGAGCGAACGGGCGATCCCGAAGTCCATGATCCGGGCATTCCCGTCCTCGTCGACCATGATGTTCTGGGGCTTCAGGTCGCGGTGGATAACGCCCAGATGATGCGCCTCGGCCAGACCCTCGCAGACCTGCCTGGCGATCGACACGGCCCGGCCAGCGCTGACCTGGCCCATTTTGCGGATGAGCTTCTTCAGGTCCTCGCCCGCCACGAACTCCATGGTGATGAAGGTCGTGCCCTCGGCCTTGCCCAGGTCGAACATCCGGCAGACGTTGCGGTGGCTGATCTTCCGGGCAAGCTTCAGCTCGTTCGAGAAGCGCTCGACCATTTCCTTGCCCAGGGCGATCTCGGGCCGCAGCAGCTTGAGAGCGATTTTTTCCTTGATGTCGGTGTCGAAGACTTTGTAGACCTTGCCCATGCCGCCCTTGCCCAGCTCCTCGATGACCTGGTAGCGGCCGGCAAAGGTCGAGCCTGTGGTCAGCTCGTGAACGGGTGTTTGAAGGGTTTCCGTTGCCACCGGAATATGCTCTTTGGACGAAGGGAGCGGAGTGCCGCACTCCCCGCAGAATTTCACGGTCTCTGGATTCTCAGAATGACAGGAGGGGCACTTGTTGGCCACCGATGTACTCTTTTATTTGCTGACATAATAGCAAGCGACATATAAGAAGTCAATCGGTGATGGCCCATATGCCTCGCTTGATGTTATAGATTCCCGAGGTCTAATCGTATGCATAACGGTGCGTAAAAAGAAAACATCGTTCATATGGGGAAATATCGCTTTTCCCCTGGAAATCGCAATGTGCCATAATGTCTTCCTCATCCATTTCAACCGAGGATAAGGATTCCCTTTTTCGCAAAACCCATTCTTCCCTCGCCTTGAGTCCAGAACCGATGCTACTCTTACGAAATGATGCTCGTGCCGGCCACCAACCGAAGTCCTCACTCCCTGAAAGTTACTTCGTCCCTGTTAAAAAGCGAGATACGACTTGTATGAATTTCCCATGTTCCTCGATGAAAGGAAAATGACCACTTTTTTCGAACATTATAAATTCGGCCTGGGGGACATAGTCTTTATACTTGACGGCAAACCAGGGGATCGAAACCCGATCATATCTTCCTGCAATGATTAAGACAGGCATTTTCAGATTCTTTAAATCTCTTTTGAAATCGAGTTTGGCGATATCCCCGCCGATTTTGCTTTGACTGTAGCTGCCTACACACGGTAGAAGTCACAGGTTCAAATCCTGTATCGCCCACCACTTTCTTTTCAACGACTTGCGCGATTCCCTTCCCCGGCAAAACCACAGATGTGCTCATTTTGGGGCCTGATAATCAAGGGACGAAGCATATCATTTGCGCAGATCGACCCCATAGAGTGCTTCCGTAGGCTCCAGCTTTTTTAGGGATCCTAACTCAGATCATTTGACAATGAATTTCTGCATATATTTTTTGACGGATTGAGGATAGGCCATCCAGAACGCTTTAATCTTTCGGTAATCCATATTCTCCCAGTTCCATTCATCCAATGCGGGTTGAAAGCCGTTCTGCCTCTGAATGTAAACAAAATCCAGCGCTGCCTTCTCAGGAGCGGCCAGAGGAACCCGGTCTTCGATACCGTAGCCAAAGAAAAGCTCCTTTTTTATATGTGCATAATGGATCTCTCCCAGGTCCGTATTAAACCTTTTTGTCTTATTGGTGGTCACACAGGTCAGGACGTGAGGTGCCTGGTCCATGATGCCGTGCATAAACAATGCAAACTCTAAGGAAACATAACAAGGGGGATAGAGATATCCGGTGACTTCTTCAAGCCGCGGCGTGGCAAAGAAGTTGGCAAAAAGTCCCTTTCCCAGCTTGAATAGAATTTTTTTTTGCCGCATCCGCTGGATTGCTCTATGGAGAGCAGGAATAGAAAGGCGGGAGACTCGCAACAGTTCAGAAAAGTAATAGATTTTCTTCCCTCCTTTCAGGACAGATAGCCAATCGGAAAGGGTAAAAGATTCTTTCATGACCCTCCTTTTAAGCTAGACTGAAGTCAGGGCCTGTCTGACAACACTCAACCCCGATTCTCGTATCTCTCTATATCCCTGAGCCTCTAACTGCCTCCGGTATCGTTGAGGGAGAAATCTGTTCATCTCGCTGGCCAGGAGCTCGGGAGAAATCATGCTCAGCTTATTCTCTATGTTTTCTTTATTTGGTTTTAATCCGTAATCATGAAGCTTCTTAGCCATGAGCTCCGGGTCCCAGGGTGTCTTTAGAACTTCGCTGAGATACCAAATGTCAAAAAGATCTCTCCCTTTGAAATAGGGGCGCCCGATAAGGGCGTTCACTTTCTCGACAAGAAGCTCTTTCGGTGTAAGCCCGGTGACAAGCGTCCTTCGATTAAAAGGATCCAATTCAGACCGAACCGGATAGACTTTGGTCTCGTAGACAACATATTGTCCGAACTCCAATTTTAACCGAAACTTCTGGCGATAGCCCTGAGGGCGGAAGATATACCAGTGGCTAAAGATTCGGGGATTGGGAATTCTGCGGGGAAATCGCCACTCGCTCTCTCCATATCCCAGAAGCTGAATCATACTTTTTTCAATAGTTGAGCGAGATTTCTCAACGATCTTTCCGGAAAGCTCTCGATCAATCTGAGGCCCGGCAAAATCAAGATCTTCCGAATACCGGTATCCTCCATGGAGAAGGTGGATGCTCGTTCCGCCCTGGAAGCAGATTCTCTCACTTTCAAACAAAGAAAATACCGCATCAAGTGCAACAAGATGCATGAACTCCGCAACAATTGTGCTAAGGGGAAGCCCTTGTTCAGCAGCCTTTACATGAAGGTCTGAAAAGGCTTTTCCGTTTCCAATTTTATACATATTTGTCTATAGCTGGAAATATATAGTATTTTTTTTAAAAATTCAACCACCAACCTTTCCTCTCGCCTTGCTCCTTTGTTGGCCTCTGACCGAGCTGTGAACTCCGAAGCCGGAGTAGCGCCAGTGAGCTATCTTCTCCACCATTTCTCGAAATCAAGACTGGCTGGAAAAGCCTTTTGGGCAGCACGTGAAGCACCAGCCTTGTCGACCTGCAAAAGCCCCAAAGCAAGCAATTCTCCAAGCGCGTTCTTTGGACGAAAACTGTGCCCAAACTGCGCCCAAAAATATCGAGAAGTGTATAAAAATCCGTTAAAATGTCGAAAAATATCGCAATCCGAAATGCCTGGTTTTTTACCGTTTTACAGGGGAAACCCCCTGTTTTCTGCGCTTTTTCCTGGATCTGTTTAACCTACACACGGTAGAAGTCGCAGGTTCAAATCCTCTATCACCCACCATTTCTTCTCCCCTTTTCTTCTCTCATTCCCAACCTTCTACAAAAGACAGCTGAGTCCTGAATTCAAAATTAAAAAACATCTCAAAGCAGACTTCTTATCCAACAAAACATATGTCTGGGCCATCTCAATAAACATTTGGGCAGCTGGGCCCTTTGCCTAAGTTTTCGGCTATGGATTAGAGTGTTTCATGAGTCTTTGAGTTTTCCAAATCGTTTTTGCAGCCAATCAGCCATCATGTCAAAGTATCCATGCGCTGCCTTTGGCGGAGAGACAAAATCTGAGGGAGCGCTGCCTTTCATTTCAAGAATACCATGACCGGCATTTGATAATATTTTTATCGTATAATCTGCGTTGCCACTCACCTTTAAAGCGGCCTCTATCCTTTCGATACTTTCCTCAACAGGAAGAGTAAAATCGTACTTTCCAAATATTGCCAGCACCGGACAAGTCACTTTCTCGTAGACAGGCACAGGATCGAAATCAATATCGAGATGGAGATACCAGCCCGGATCGCCAATGGGCTGTTTTTTATATAATTCTTCTAATTTAATATTTTGAGATAATGGCGGTAATAGACGAGATAATTTTGGATTCTCTCTCAGCTTTATTATTGCAGTGTCCAGTCTTTCCGCTTTTTCGCCGGTTTTAACAAATTCAAACAGAAGTTCGTACACTTCTACAATTTTTGTAACTTCTCCCTCTGAAAATCCAACCATGGGAAGCAAATTTGCCAGGCGATACTTGTTGAAAGGCAAAGGATAATCAGGGCCATTAAAGTAATACGGATTTTTCCAACTTTTTCCATTTGGATCAACTCCCTCCTGTTATTACGGATTTTTCTCAAGGATGGTTCAAGAAGAAATTCAGACATCAATAAAAAACCTGATCCCAATTTGAAATAATCCGCCACTCACTGTTCACAGGCAGATTTTTTCGATTTTTATTCGATCGAGGTCACTTGTACCGCCCCCTTTTTTGGCGGCCAGTTCGATGTGGTCGACGGGCCTTGGGCCAGACCAATACCCTTCAGACTCTTTTAAGGCAGGAAGTCCTTTCTCTTTGCGCTTGGCATCGATGACCCGAAATCCCACTGCATCCAGCGCTACCGGGTCTGTCCCCAGCCAGATCTTCTTGGGAGAGAAAAGAACCCGCGGGCTGTCCGGAACCGGACCCCGGTCATAGCAGCCCTCCAATCCGTCGATGAGATGAAGGACGACCTTTTTTCTCACCAGAGGCTGAGCGCAAAAATCCGCAATAAATGGCCCGATATGCGCAGGCTTGTGAAACCGGCTGTTATTATTGCTTATTCCGTAAGCGAGATTCTTCAAGCAAAGGGTGATGCCTGAAGAGTTGTGATCTTTAAGTATGGCCATGTTGATGACCTTGTCGCAATCCCGGGTGAAAATACTCGAAAACAGGGAAGCTGTTCCTCCCTCTCTATCTTCCGGGTTATCAAAATCCGATGTGTAGAAGACTTCGGGATCAATCCTCTTGACGGAAGGATCACGGCTTTCGGTTCCATAGCAGCGCACTCCATGGTCTGAAGTGTTCACTGTGAATTTGCAGGCAAGCATGTGATGCTCCCACCGGTCCCAGACGATGATATTATTTTCCTTGATTCCGAAATCTTTGAGTTCTTCAACCATGGCTTGGATGAGTTCGTGGTGGGTAAAAAGAACAGGGCGGCCCAGAGTGTTGATTTTAAGGCCGACCCTGTCATCAGGATTCAAAAACCGCGACCAGGGTTCTTCACTTTTGGTCAGGGCGTGCATTCCCCGCTGAAGCATCTTTCTCACCACATTTTTGTCAACCCGCCGCTGCTCAAGGACCGCATCAGGGTGGGTGACCTCAATGACTCGGCTCTGCTGGGTCTGGTTGAGGTTGAAACTGAATCCTGTTTTGGCGGCAAAGCCGGCACCTAGAACAGCCGATGCGCTCTTCGTCATAAATTCCCGTCTGTTCATTCTTTCTTTCATTCATTTCTCCTCAGTAAGGTTTTCTTTCCTCAATCTTAACCTCTCCAGGGGATAGGGAGGATGACCCGGCCCATTCTGCTGTTTTTTCATAGTGTTTCTCAATCTGACTCAGGAAAGGGGAATTTAACAGAAAAGAGAAAACCTGTCGTCCAGGTAAATAAGGTTAAACGATTTATCCGGCCGAAGCTATTCTCGCCGGTCACGGACATATTCAGTGGGCGTCATACCGGTATGTTTTTTGAAAGCCATGTTGAAAGTCGCTTTGGAATTAAAGCCCGCTTCATACAAAACCTCCAGTACTGTCTTCTTTTGGATGGAGAGATCGGATAAAATGCGCTTGCTCTCCTCGATACGGTAGCGGTTGATAAAATTATAGAAATTCTCCTTAAGCCGCAGACTCAAAACCTGAGAAACATAATGAGAAGGGATTTTGAGCGCCCGGGCCAGGTCGCCGAGAGTCAGGGAAGGGTCAAGGTAAGGTTTTCCGGATTCCATGTAGCTGGTCAATATCGCTGAATACCGTTCCAGCTCTTCGTCCGATAACGCTGTTTTTTTGTATTTCCTGCCAGAAGGACTCTCGCTGATTCCGGAAAAAAGCTCAGGCTGGGTCAATCCTTTAAGGACAACAATGGCTGCCATAAACATCGAGACAAGATGAGTGCTGACGCTTAAAATATCTCTCCAGGTTTCATTCAGATGAGTTAGAGCAACCTTAGAAAGATGAAAAAGATGAGCGGCTAAGAACCCGAATAAAACCAAATATAACCAGGATAATTTAATTTTTTCAATCGATGAAAACATCTCTTTGAGTTCAGACCGGTATCTATACAAAATGGATAAAGAGGCAATGATATAAATGATCACCTGAACTTCCATCATGATATAGCGCAATTTCACTTCCGAATAACTGATAAAATAACCGCGTTCCATCATAATAGCGGCAATATTTGAATGGATAAAAAAACGATAATTCCGGTAAATAAAATCAAGGAAGAAGGGGATCAAATGCAACAGATGAATTCTTTTAAGAACGAAATTTTGCCTGGTCATAGACCTTGTATATAAATAGAGAAAAGGACCGAAGAGGAAAAAGGTGGATTCTAAAATAACGTCCAGGTAAGAAGGGAAAACTTTGTATACGGAGTGACGGAAGATATAGACTAGATCACTCATTATATAGAGCGTATTCAATAGACAAAATCCGGCGAATATCTTATTGCTCAGTCGGTTTCCCTTTTTATAGGTAAAGAGAAAAAATGAAAACAAAAGATATAAAAATGCAGAGATGAAAAAAATGATTTCAAATAATTTGTCGAACAAAACTCACCTGCCTGCGCTTATTGTACTAATAGAAAGTAAAAAATCTACAAGAATGATTTGAAGGTTAGAATCAATAGAATTTTTTCAGGTTCATACCTGAATAGAGGTGACCGGCCTGGTCTGCATAGCCGTTGAACATAAGGGTCTTTCTCCTCCCCTCTTCCCCAATGCGGCGTTCCGAAGCCTGGCTCCAGCGCGGATGGTCCACATTCGGGTTCACGTTGGCATAAAATCCGTATTCTTCAGGTCTTTTTTTCGTCCAGCTTGACCTCGGCATTTTTTCAACAAATCTTACCCTTACGATGGATTTGATGCTCTTGAAGCCGTACTTCCAGGGTATCACGAGTCTGAGGGGAGCCCCATTCTGATTGGGGAGCATCTCATCGTACATACCGACCGCAACAAGCGCCAGCGGATGCATGGCTTCGTCCAGCCTGAGACCCTCAATGTAGGGCCAATCCAGAGCTTTTGTCTGTTGTCCGGGCATCTGCTCTGGGTCATAGAGTGTGGTGAATTCAACATACTCGGCTTTGGATGTGGGTTCGCACTTCTTGATAAATCCTGCCAGCGGAAAGCCTATCCAGGGAATCACCATGGACCAGGCCTCCACACAGCGCCAGCGGTAAACCCGTTCCTCGAGCGGGAACATATGGATGAGCTCTTCGATATCATATTTTTTTGGCTTTTCCACAAGCCCTTCTACTGAAAGAGTCCAGGGACGGGTCCGTAACGACTTACTGAGTTCTTTAACGGACCTTTTTCCGGTCGAAAATTCATAGAAGTTGGTGTAACCCGTGGCTTCCTCGTAAGGAGTGATACTTTCCGAAATCGTGTATTCTCCGCGTTTGGCGATCGCGAGCTTTTCTTGGGGAGCGTCTCCAGGTTTGCCAAGGAAGGAAGAGCCGACCAGCCCTGAAGCAATCAATGCTGCGGAGCCGGAGATGAACTGACGGCGGCTGATGTAGAGTTTTTTATCCGTGACCTCTGAAGGCTTTATCCCAGGAGTTGTTTTCAGCAACACCTCACTCTCCTGTCCTTTTTTTTCTCTGTTAATGCTTTATATCACAGCAGCAGGTCAAGGTCAAAAGTCGGAAAAATAGATAATTATTTTACTAAACATTGAACCATCATTGATGAGCGCAGTAAATCTCTGTCCTTCGGTATCCCCAAGGTGCGCCTGAGGCTTCTCGAAAAGATTCTATTGAGATTCCTGTCCAATCTTTGATAATGTGAATAAAAATAGAAATATTTTTAAGGAGTAAATAGGATGAAAAAACTCTGGCAATCATTTACTCTCGCTCTTGTCCTTAGTGTGCTAATTTTTGGCGGAGGCAGCGAGAATCCACATATCGTCATCAAGACCGAGCTCGGAGACATCACGGTTGAAATCTACGAGAAGGCTGCGCCGATCACCGCTTTCAATTTTTTAAAATATGTGGATGAGGGCCGTTTCCAAGACGCCTGTTTTTACAGGGTCGTCAAGATGGACAACCAGCCTGACGATAAAATCAAGATAGAGGTCATTCAGGGAGGATTGGCGTTCACGAGCAGGGATAAGATGCTCCCCCCGATCGAGCACGAAACAACGAAAATGACCGGCATACTCCACAAAGACGGAGCCATTTCTATGGGCAGATTGGAGCCTGGAACAGCGACTTCGGAATTTTTCATCTGCGTCGGAGACCAGCCGGAGCTGGATTTCGGCGGCAAACGGAACCCGGACGGACAGGGTTTTTCTGCCTTCGGGAGAGTCTTAGAAGGAATGGATGTGGTCAGGAAAATTCATCAGCAGCCTGCTGAAGGACAGATGCTCATCTCCAGGGTGAAGATCTCCAATATTGTCAGAGTCAAGTGAGACATGCTTTCGGGTTTAGAGCATCGCGGTCAATCCCCGGTTCGGAGGTACGCGTTTCAGGAGAGGAAGGCGGGGGCGAAATCCGGGAGATAAGACATGATCCGAGGAGGTTAGAATGTTATATAAACTAAAGTATCATTCCCTCTTTTTTTTCTTATCTCTTTTTTTAGGAATATATCCTCTTTCCACTGCCTCCAATAGCACTTTCAATCCCCAGGAGAATACTCCTCAAACAGCCCTTCTGCTGATCGACATTCAAAATTTCTATTTCCCCGGCGGCAGGATACCGCTGATGAACCCCGAGGACGCCAGCCTCAACGCCAGGACATTGCTGAAGCTCTTTCGTGAGAAAAAATTGCTGGTTATCCATATCCGGCACAACGCTCAATCCGGGAGCGAGATTCACGAGAATGTCAAACCCCTGAAAACAGAAAAAGTCATATCGAAGAATGATGTCAACTGCTTTAAGGATACCGAGTTATTGGATTATTTAAAGGAACACGGAGTGAAAAGACTGGTGATCTGCGGCATGATGACCCACATGTGCGTGGAGGCAGCGGTCCGGGCTGCCCATGACTTCGGCTTTGAGTGTCTTGTGGTGCAAGACGCCTGCGCCACTCGCGCGCTGAAGTATAAAGACAGGGAAATTCCTGCAGAGGCTGTCCACTACTCTACACTTGCCACTCTCTCCGGGTATTATGCGAAGGTCACTGACACGGAAACATTTTTGAAAGAATTGTTGAACTGACTGTGATATCATCCTTATCCACAGGAATCATGAGACACAAATCTCTACAATGGCTTTAGACGTCATCCTCTGTTAAAGGAGGCTCTGCGGGCTGGTCATGATCAAGCTTGTCAATACCAATAATGGGGGGAAAGCATGGAAAAATCAAATCCTGGACAGATAATTCTTTCAATAATTTTCATCACTCTTTTCATCCGATTTATCGGATGTAAAACGAAAGATGCCCTGCCGGATAGAATCCTCTGGTATGATAGGCCGGCTGCATACTTTGAGGAAGCCTTGCCTCTGGGAAACGGCCGGATCGGAGCTATGGTCTACGGCACCGTCCCTTCAGAACACATCCTGCTGAATGAGGAAACCTTGTGGGCCGGGGGACCTGTAGATCCCGACATGAATCCTGATGCGGTCAAATACCTGCCCATGGTTCGCGAAGCCTTGTTCAAGGGAGACTACCCTCTCGCTGATAAGCTTGTCCGGCACATGCAGGGAATATTTTCCGAGTCGTTCTTGCCTCTGGGAGACCTTTACCTTGACCTGCATCACGGCCAGGATGTGGAGGAGTATTACCGCGAACTGGACCTCAGGAAAGCCGTTGCCACTACCAGATACCGAATCGGCGATACGACTTTTCAGAGAGAGGTGTTCGTTTCCTTTCCGGATCAGTTGATTTTTATGCGGCTTTCTGCCAGTAAACCAGGAGCGCTTGACTTTACCCTGCGCTGCTCCAGCAAGCTCCGGTATGATATCCACGCCACAGGGGATCACCTCTTAATCCTCGATGGACGGGGCCCTGTCCATGCTGCCCCCAACTATCTGGGCGACATCCCTGATGCCCTCGTCTACGACGACGATCCTGAAGGAAAAGGCATGCGGTTCCAGGTTCAGGCACGCGTCCTGGAAACAGATGGGATAATGGAACACTCGGAGACAACAGTATCCGTTCATCAAGCCAAAACCGCTCTTATCGCCGCGGCCGTAGCCAGCAGCTTTAACGGGTTTGATAAGGAGCCGGGGGCAGAGGGAAAAGACCCTGCGAAACTGGCTGAAGCCTGGCTGAAAAAAGCTGAGGGCAGACATTATCAGGAATTGAAAGAGGCGCACATCAGGGATTTCCGAACCTTTTTCGACCGGGTCGAATTCTCTGTAGGGGAAAATTCTCAGAAGGAACTCCCCACAGACCAGCGTCTTCAGCAGCACCGGGAAGGAAAAGAAGACCCTGACCTGGAAAGCCTGTATTTTCAGTTCGGGAGGTACCTCCTGATCAGCTGTTCCCGGCCCGGCGGCATACCGGCCAACCTGCAGGGAGTCTGGAATCCTCATCTGCGTCCGCCGTGGAGCAGCAACTACACCACCAACATCAACGCGGAGATGAACTACTGGCCAGCCGAGGTCTGCAACCTGCCGGAGATGCATGAGCCTCTGCTGCGGTTCATCGGGAACCTGGCTGTTACAGGCCAGGTCACGGCCAGGAATTTTTTCGGATGCCGGGGATGGTGCTGCAACCACAATACAGATATCTGGGCCATGACCAATCCTGTCGGCGATTTCGGTAAGGGACATCCGGTGTGGGCCAACTGGCCCATGGCCGGTGCCTGGTTCAGCCTCCATCTCTGGGACCATTATGATTTTAGCCGCGATTCAGGATGGCTGAAAGGTTACGCCTATCCCCTGATGAAAGGAGCAGCGCTGTTCTGCCTGGATTGGCTGATTGAAGGCCCGGACGGCTGCCTGGTCACTGCCCCGGCCACATCGCCGGAAAACCTGTACAAGAACCCGAAAGGATACGCCGGAGCTGTTTCCATCGGCACCACAGCTGACCTTGCTCTCATCCGGGGACTTTTCAGGAAAGTCCTCAGAGCCGCAGAAATCTTGCAAACGGATGCCGATTTCCGGGAAGAAATCCAGGAGGCATTGGATAGGCTCTGTCCGTTTCAGGTCGGCCGGAAAGGAAACCTCCAGGAATGGTACTACGACTGGGAGGACGCCGACCCTCAGCACAGGCACATGTCTCATCTGATCGGACTCCATCCGGATAATCAGATCTCCCCGCTCACAACACCCGAGCTGGCCGAGGCCTGCCGCAGGTCGCTGGAGATCAGGGGAGACGGGGGCACCGGCTGGAGCAAGGCCTGGAAGATCAACCATTGGGCGCGCTTACTGGACGGGAATCATGCCTACAGGATGCTCCGGACCCACCTCAATTATGTTGACCCCTCGCCTGAAACCCAATACTCTGGAGGAGGGACCTATCCCAACCTGTTCGATGCCCATCCGCCCTTCCAGATCGACGGCAACTTCGGGGGCACAGCCGGGATCGCTGAAATGCTGCTCCAGAGCCATAACAATGAGATCCACCTGCTCCCTGCCCTGCCTGATGCCTGGCCCGAGGGGCAAATAAAGGGATTGAGGGCCAGGGGCAGCTATACCGTGGACCAGGAATGGAAGGACGGAAAGCTTCTTCAAGCTGTAATACGACCGGATTTCGGCGGAGAGGTGAAAATCAGGTACGGGGACCAGGTCAAAACCTTAAAAATGAAATCAAGAAAAAAATACCGGATAAAATTTTAAAACTTATTATCCAACATTTTCATAAAAGAATGCATAAATCGAGAGACAAGAGCTGTCTTTTTCTGGGGAAATCATCGGAAACCGGCTCACTTTAATAGCCCGGAAACATCTTGGACTCTGGAGTAAAAATACTTCTCAAACAGAGGTCCGGGATCGTAGCCTGTTATCTCTTTGATCAAAGCCAGGATGTCAAGCTTTTGATGGCGCTTTTGACAGACAGCGGCAAAAACCAGGTCCAGGTTGGCCCCGGGATTATAAGAATGGATTTCTCGATCTAACTTATAGGCGAAGACAGGCATCAAACCATAAATGTCTCCACCTCCTTTTCGATTATCATAGTTATCCGAAGATTCCGCCAGAGTGTTAAGCTCTCCTTCACGTTCCACGACTTCGTTATGCTCATTCAGACATTCTTGCAGGAAAGAATCAAACTGATCCTGGCTGAGCAATCCCAACCGGGTCAGTATCTTAGCCGATATATAGGTATGGACACCCTCCCGGAACCAGGCTGGACTATGGCGATTCGTCCACCAATGCAGCATCTCGTGGACAATTGTAATCCAATTGTTTTCCGATATAATGGTAAAGCCAAGAGAAGTCCCTCCACCAATGCTCTTACTGGGTACAACCGCAATCCCAAAATTTTTGGCATCGAGTTGACCACAGTCATTCCAAGCCTTATTGAATATGGACTTGAGCGTAGTGATAGCGTCTGTCAAATCCACATCGTAAACTCCCTCAATAATGCCAATCCGGAAAAATTTGTCTCCGACCTTTTCTTCTGTGAGCTGAGCAGTCTTCCCGGCAACCCAAAGCGTCTTCTGTGTTTCAACAAAACGCTGGAGTCCCTCGCCGCCCAGCACAAGCGTCCAGCCTGAGGGAAGCCTCCAGGAAATATCCACAAACTTGCTTGCAAGGCCTTCTATTCCTAAAAAAAGGCCTTCTCGGACAAGAACAAAATTCGAAAATCCCATCAAACGTTTTCTGTATCCCGGTCGAGATTCGGTCACGCATTTCAGCCTATAAATGACTTTAACCTCGCCCCTCGCAGGCAAATCACTGAAAGAGATAATATCCCCTATCCGCCTCGACTTTACGGAAATCTCCCTGTCCCCGACAAACCAATGAATGCTCTCCATCTGTCCGAAGTCTTTTAAGTAGGGAACGCTGCCCTGAAGCTTCAAATCAGCATGAACAGTAATGAATTGACCTTTTTCATCCGGAATCACCGTGTACCGGTAAATAGGCTCTCGCTCGGCCAAAATACGCTCTGAACCGCAAAAACAGAGCATAAACCAAACAAGTGAGGTTAGGATTATAGACTTCAGAAAGGGGCGAAGCAGTGAGGCCTTTGCTTTTCTCATTTATCCTAACAATAACATTTTGCCTTTTTGTCGACAATCGGTAATACAGCTATACTCAATTCTTTCCTAGCCGCTTATCAATTTTGATTATAGAAAGACAAGTCGAATGTTCATTCCTGGACATCATGTGTTCGGCATCGGACATTTCTTCCGCTGATTTTTCCGAAAACTCCAATTCTTACTCTAAAAGATTCATATGGCACATTTCTTGCCGATAAATATGAAACAAAGGAGACATTGATGATCAAGCATTACTTAAAAATCGCCTTTCGTAACCTGGCCAAACAAAAAATCTATTCAGCCATCAATATTTTGGGCCTGGCAGTTGGCCTGACCGGTGCCATCCTGATCTTCCTTTTTGTCCAGAATGAGCTCTCATACGACCGCTTCCACGAAAACAAGGATAACCTGTACCGCGTTTATGTCATCTTCCATGCAGAAGACGGAAGCATCGACCGAACATTCAGAGGCGTGACCATGCCCATGGGGCCTGCGATGGAAGAGTATTTTCCGGAAGTCACTCACTCCATCCGGGTGGACAACAATAATGCCACCATCCGAACAGAAGGAAAGATCTTCAGTGAAAAAGTCACGCAGGTGGACAAATCCTTCTTCCAGGCCTTTTCCTTTCCATTGATCGCAGGTAACCCAACCTCTGTGTTTTCCCAGGCCAATGCCATGGTTCTCTCTGAAAATCATGCCCGGAAATATTTCGGTGATGTCAATCCCATCGGCAAAACCTTAACCCTGATCAGCGGACAGGAACAGAGCGACTTCGTGGTGACCGGAGTCTCGGCCCAGCCGCCTTCAAATTCCACCATCGCCTTCGACATCCTGATCGATATAGAAAGCGGAAACAGACTACAGATGAACAAAAGCTGGCAGGATAACTGGGGAGGCTTCGCGTGGCAGACTTATGTTCTCCTCAATCACAGGGATTCTAAAGGCAGTGTGCTGGATAAGTTCCCAAATTTTACCGCTCTGTATTATGGACCTGAAATCGAGGAATGGCGAAGCCGGGGACGGTGGAAGGGAGAAGGCCTGCCAGTCTCATTCGGACTCCAGCCCATCGCGCGTGTTCACCTGGATCCTTATGTTACAGGCTCTCTCAATTTAAGCGCCATATTCATCCTCAGCGGCATCGCTTTCATCGTCTTGCTTATCGCCTGCATCAATTTCATGAATCTCTCGATAGGACGGGCTTCGGCTCGGTCATTAGAGGTCGGCATGCGCAAAGTCCTGGGCGCTGAGCGCAGGCAGCTTATCCGCCAGTTCTGGGGAGAATTCCTGGCCATAACCGGGATCGCCATGGCCGCTGGCCTTGTCCTGGCAGAGTTGGTCCTCCCGGTCTTCAACCGGCTTTCCGGCAGGAGCCTGAGCCTTGGTGGAATATTCCAGCCCGCACATATTTTGGCCCTCCTGGCTCTGCTGATGGTTGTGGGCATCGTGTCGGGGAGCTATCCAGCCCTGGTCATGTCCGGGTTCCGGCCGGTGGAAATCCTCAGAGGAAAGCTGAGAATCGGCGGGAAAAAGCCCCTGACCAGAGCCCTGGTCGTCGTTCAGTTTGCCCTCTCTGTCTTTCTCATCATTGCCACGATCATCATGGGACGTCAGATCCATTTCATGCTCACTGCGGATCCAGGCTTCAACAAGGAAGGGGTGGTGGTTATCTCAACCCAGGAGCCGGAAGCTCAGGCCAGCAACGCCATCATGCAGCTTTTCAGGGATCGATTGGGCCAGCACTCGAATATCGTCTCCATCTCGGGAACAGCCACAAAAATCGGCGATGTCGGCGCTTATCCTTTTAAAAAGGATGGGCGGGAGGTCATTGTTTATCAAAACCGTGTGGATTATGATTTCTTCAAGACCATGGGTATCGAAGTGGTTCAGGGCCGCACCTTCTCTCCTGAATTCGCCACTGATAATGAGGCTGTGGTCGTCAACGAGAAACTTCTCAAAGAGCTGGAAATAGAAGACCCTCTCGGCAAGCCGCTCGAGGGATATTACATACCTTTAACGATCATCGGTGTGGTCAGGGATTACGTCTTTGAAGATTTCCGGCACAGTATCATTCCGGGCCTGCATCATATCAAGCCGGACTGGGGAATCAGCCAGATGCTGGTGCGGATATCCCCTCAGAACATCTCCGGCACTCTATCGCTCCTGGAAAGAACATGGAAAGATATCCAGCCGAACAAACCCTTCCTCTACTCCTTCCTGGACGAGACAATGGAAGCCATGTACAATGAAGAAAAAAGATGGGGAGCTATCGTGGGCTATTCCTCGGCGCTGGCTGTAATCATCGCCTGCATGGGCATCTTCGGGCTGACATCCATCGCCGTCAACCGCAGGACCAAAGAAATCGGCATCCGCAAAGTCCTGGGAGCCAGTGTTACTCAGATCATCGACATACTGATAAGGGAATTCATCTGGCTGGTCGGAATCGCCAACATCATCAGCTGGCCGCTTGCCTATTTTGCCATGAAGGCCTTGCTCGATAATTATTATTACCGCATTCCCCTGGGGCTGCAGTATTTTCTCTTAGCCGGAGTTCTGTCTCTCCTCATAGCCATGCTCACCACCATGTTCCTGGCTGTCAGGGCGGCTGTGGCCAATCCTGTGGACTCGCTCCGGTATGAATGAGGATAGGCGGTAAAGGCTCCGCCCATCGGGCAGGTAAGAGACTAATTGCCATAAAAATTGCTTATATAAAAAAAGTGTATTCACTTTTCTTGGATTCTGTTTCCTTTGTTCCCAGAAAGTGAGGTGAACAGACTATTCAAATCACGATGAAGCGCTCGTTAAACAGGGCAGTGAATGGATACACGACAGCCAGGTGGAGGATTCGAATGAGGGATTTCAACACATTCATGCTCAAGCTATTCATAGTCGCGGTCATTCTCATTATCCCTTCAACCGGATGCACGCCGAAAATCAGCATCAAACAGGACCCGGTTTACGAAAGTTTCTATGAAAAAGCCAGGATCATAATGACAGAGGAAGAATTGAAGATATACAGCATCCTTCCCGACAAAAAATCCAAACAGGAGTTCATCGAGGATTTCTGGAAAATCAGAGATCCGAATCCAGCCACTGAGGAAAACGAGGCAAAAACCGAGTTTGAAAGAAGAATACAGTATGCGAACGTATGGTTTGACCCGTTCAAACCCGGGACTGAGTATACCACTGGCCAGGGCTGGAATACCGACCGGGGCAGGATGTATCTCATCTTTGGCGATCCGGATGAGTTGGTCTTCGGAGGACAAACCGATATGTGGATCGGAGGAAGGAACCGGGCCAGCGACAACAGATACGGCATGGAACGCTGGTATTACTATGATTACGGAATCTGCATCAGTTTTTTGAAGGATGAGCATGGCAAGTGGAAATTGATGGGCTACGGCAAGCCTCTGCTGGATGCCATGGAAACTTCGAAGCTGAATATGGTCTCCCCTAAACTAAGGGTGGATGTCAAAAGGATGCTCGAGTTCAAAGGGAAGTTTAAAAATAACACAATCATCCTAAGGATACCCATTAAAAGAATCCTATTCGACGAAAAGGACGAAAAACTCCATTCCCAATTCAAGGTAAGAATATACGTTTACCGCAATCACAAAAGAATTGACGAGCTCCAGGAGATCATATCGTCAAGCTGCACAGAAGATGAAATCTCCAGAGTGAAGTATGTAACGCTCGAAATCCCTTACTCCCCCTCTCTCAAAGGAGGGTACCTTTTTGACATCACTCTCGAGGATTTGATGTCTATGTCCTTCTCCCGCTACAGGAATTTCATAAAACACAAAGTAAGGAAGGGAAATTAAAGGACAACAGGCTTTCTATAAAGGAAACCTTAAGTGAAACTTCGCATTTAATGGCCTATTTCAAATTCTTTACACCTATAAAAAGACAGGACGAGTGAGACTAATCACCTTCCAGGGAAAAAACCTGAAGCGAAAGGTGTGGTAAATTCACTTTACATATGTAAAATTTCATAACATCCATCTGTTCCCTAATCTAGGGAAATCATTAAATTGCAATTAGTTACAACTACCTCAAAATTGGCATCAAAGTTGCTGATATACAGAGTGGAAGGTCAAAAAGATAAAGTAAAGGAAGGGGAAAATATGGAATTCAATATTGAAATCAGGTCCATTCAAGTGACGGTTTTTGAAACAGAACCTTCTTCTACTAAAAAAATTTACTTCATATAAGGGAGGGTAAAATGGCAAAGAGACGACTTTTCAAAACCTCGCTCTTGGTACTCATGGCCCTTGCCATCAGTGCCTTCTGCCTCGGCAAGGATGAGGTCATCACGAGTGACTGGGCCGCCACACCGCCGAAGATCGATGGACTGAGTCAAGACTGGGAAGGAGTCCCTCTCATCTCTCAAAAGTATGGCGTAAAACTCGGCTTCAGGAATGATGAGAAATATTTCTATGTCCTCTTCGTGTTCACCGATCTCAAATATCTGTCCACTGGTGAATTGACTGGAATGACACTTTATTTCAACACACAAAGCGAGCAGAAAAAGGGACGCGCCATCAATTTCCGCAAGATTCAGCTTACCGCCGACCAGTTCATAGCCTGGATGGAAAAAAATAAGGGACCGATGAGCGAAGAAGAGAAGAAAAAGATCAAAGCTCATGATGCTTACTGGCTGTTTCATTCCGGCATCATCAAAAAGGATACCGAGGAGATCGTCACGGCCGAGGAAAACGCGAGGATCACTCCAGCTGTTTTCCGGATGGTAAGAGAGCAGAAAACATTCACCTACGAGCTTGCCATCCCGCTGGAAAAAGCCACGGAACTGGCTCCCGGAATCGGGACTAAGCCGGGAGAGAGCCTCACCGTCGGCTTTGAGTGGGGAGGCTGGACAAAAGACCTGAAACAGCTTGTTGCCAGCCGGATGGGCGCAGCTGGTTCCAGAGCCCGCGACGAGAAAGCAGATGTAGATGTAACCAGAGAGGGGGCAGATCCCCAGGATGTGAGAGGAATGAGCTGGAGCGATCGTCCTGAGCTTGCAGCGATGAGAAAAAGTCAACCCAAAAAATACCTATTCTGGGTCAATGTAAAACTGGCAGATAAACAGTAAGTCATTATAGATCCGTCCCTCTTTTTTTCCGAGACCGATGGCTTTCTCCAGATTCTCATTTTAATCCGTCTCTACTATTATAGATTTATCGGGATTGCCTTTCCTAAAGGAACCAAGTATGGACTGTTATACGTAATCTGGCTCGGTGACCCTGCGGTTTTGTATACTCTGTGTTTTCTGTACAGAAGATTCAAGAGAAAAATCATTCCCGGTTCCATCAGGCGCTTTTTTTAAACAGAAAGGGAGATTTTATTGACATTATTATTTGAAGTATTTTAAACCTATGGTCAGAGCCTTTAATTCAGGAGATTAAAGCATGAAAAAAAGAAAAAGGCTAGGCAATTTCCGATTTTGCATCTTGTTTTTTATTTCCGTATTCATGACATTTCCGGCCTGCTCCAGGAGAATTGAGCCAGCGCCGGATTTCAGCATCAACTTCTGCAATTTCCCTCAGGCCTGGACTGAATCAAGGGGAAAGAATGTCTCGGTAGGAATTGTATCTGCCGGGATGGAGGTAACCGAAGACTGGGTGAAAAAAGTCCAGAGCCTGGCGCCTGAAGCAGACGTGGTTCGTATCGAAAGGGAAGCCTTTTTAACCGGTGAAAATTCCGTTTTTGAACATCAGGTCATTCTCCTTGCTCAACCTGTCGATGAGGCAGACTACGATAAAGCTTTCAGTTCTATAAAGAAATGCCGGGAAAAAGATATTGTCTTCATTCTCCCGGCCTATTTCGGGCCGATGGAAAAGGACAAGGATTACAGCGGCTGGCAGGAATTTATCAAGAAAGCTTCTGAAAGCGGCGCTGTCGTTGTCGGAGCCCACGGTACGATGTATCAACTGGGCAACCTTTCTTTCTGGAAAAAAATTCCGGTCGATATCTATGCCCTCCATAATGAAGCTAGCGGAGACAGGCTCTGGGGCACGGAATCTCTGATCGAGCGCAACCTGGAAAAACCATCCTATCTTGCCGCAGGCGCTACGACTCTGCTGAGAAGCAAATATCCTGAACTCTCCGCAGAAGAAGTCAGAAACATCTTCCAGGAGAGAGGAAGAAAGGTTTTCTGGATGGTGTCTGATTCAAAATGGAGAGATGATGAGGACTGGCTGAGGGCCTGGCCTGTCTTGAACCCCGAAGTCCTCATGCAAAAAGAAAAACAGCTTCAAGAAAACAACCACAAAATCGTTGAAACCATCGAGGGCAGCTGTCTTGATGCAGCCCTGATATTTGGACTCGAACCGATGGTTAACGGCCAATGGGCGCGGAATGCATTAAATCTTTCTAAGGCCCGGAAGATCGCCACCGGAAAAGGTGTGACGGTAGCGATTCTTGACCATATGTTTGAGCCGGAGGATTGGAGCCTCAAAGGCCGCATCGTCAAACCTGGCAGTGTCCTCGAGGGCGCTCCTGTTTTCGATCCTGAGACCGGGCTCGGCCACGGCACCTGGATGGCCCAGGAGCTGGTGCGTGTAGCTCCGGACGTCAAGGTCATGCCGGTAAGGTTCTGCGGAAGAGGCCGTTACGGGGAGGCTGACCTGTACATCAAAGGCATTGAGTATGCCGCGCAGAACGGAGCGGATATCATCAGCATCAGCCATCAGCCTCTCCCTTCAGATAGACAGGACGACTTTGACCGGGCTGTTGAGGAAGCCACGAAAAAAGGTGTGACTCTGGTCTACATCCATTACCAGGGAAACCGTAAGGACGTGGTCGTCACCAAGCCGATCGAGTTTGCTCCCTATTACAACGGCAGCGAATACGTGTATGTTATCGGGACAAATTTCATCGACGAGTCCAAATTTCCCATGACGTGGGGAGTCTCGGCAACGGCACCATTGGTCTCAGGAGTCATCGCCATGATGAAGGAATTGAACCCGAGGCTGACTCCGCATGAAATCAGAGAGATCTTATTGAAATCCGGAAGAAAGCTTGAATCGGGATTTCAAGTTCTGGACGCAGTCCAAGCGCTGCGTAATTCCAAATGATTTATAATAAACGAAAACGTTCCGGCTCACTCAAAGGAGTTTAAGATGAATCAAACGCGATCCAAAGTCAAAGCCGTTCTTGAGGTGATCTGTGTCCTTATTCTTGTCTTATTTATTATCAGAGTGATATGGGCCTCTGACCTGTCGGCATGGCAAAAGACCCACCTGGGCCATCCGTTTCTGAACCACACCACGATGATCGCCATCTCGTTGTTTTTGTTAGCTTTAGCCCGCAGGAATCTCGCGGCCTACGGGATTTCATTCAAGAACATGAAATATCATCTACTGGTGACTCTCATCTGTCTGCTCCCCATCCTTCTGGCCAGCTCTGCTTTCAATTTTCTGGACTGGCAGAAATGGGACGGTGCCTTCATACTTTCGGGTATTTATCTGGCCTTGCTCTTCATTTTTGCCTTGCTTTTGAGAAAAAAACCAACACCCGGCGAGACTGCGGCTCTCGGCGCTCTTTTCCTCCTTTTTGCCATTCCTACAGCCGCAGGAGCAGACATCGGAAAGAGGATATTGGGCTTTATTTATTTCCTGTTCTTTGTCGGTTTCGGAGAAGAGATGCTCTTCCGGGGGTACATCCAGTCCCGTCTCAACGCAGCCTTTGGACGTTCCCATCGCTTCTTTGGTGTCAACTGGGGCTGGGGAATCATCATCACCTCGCTGCTGTTCGGCCTGGCTCATGTTTTTAACGATTTCAATCCTTTTCTCGGGAAATTCGGATTTGTCTGGCCGTGGGGATTCTGGACCGTATTTAGCGGGTTGGCGTTCGGCTATCTCCGCGAGAAGACCGGAAGCATCGTGGCTCCTGCCATCCTTCACGGTCTGCCCCAGGCGATTGCCGCTTTATTCCTCGCGATGTAATCCTCAGGCTTATTCTTAAGACTTCATCTACTCTGGGGAGATGAATCAGTAAACAGGCGATTATCGAATTTTAATAAATCACTTCAAGCAGAAAAATCTCCCGCCTGTCCCATTTCAGCCAGTATTGAAGTGCCAGCCTCCGGACATATTCCCAGTTCTCCTCCGTGCCGCTCCCGTATAACTTCACTCCCTTTTGAATATCCCTTTTCACGATATCCCAATACTGGTCTTTCAACCTGATCCGAACAGTTATTTCCTTGAAAGTAAAAGTCGCTTCAGGACGATAAGGAGGCTCAGGACAGACAGCAAACAGCCCGTGTCCGACCGTGCCCCCGGTGCTGACCTGCAGACCGTCGTTCATGCAGCTCAACGGAGGGGTGCTTCCCGCATAAGAAACCACTGAAATATCATCCACGCCGATATTGAAGTACTGGCGGGCTCTCAGACCCATCTTAGCTCCGATGATCGAATAGATGCCAAGATGCCCGTGCAGTTCATTGGTGAGCACCCCCACCCGCCACTCTTCCTTGCCGTGTTTCCGGATGATCCTGTCCATATAGGGACGGACATCATCGGCAAACAACTCGGGTGAATCCGGGAAGCCCGTGAATACCAGGCTTTTGACGTTATCGCGGCTTTTCAATATTTCCAGAAATTCAGCTTTGATTTCTTCCCCATTTTTAACAGTAAGCTGCCGGAGACGAGCTGCCTCATCCATGGTTTTGCATTCAAACATGTCAGGGTACAGCAGATAGACCGGTAGTAAATCATCCCATAATCTGAGATGCCCAGATTCTATCCTTCTCAAAATAGTCTTGTCATTATGGGCAGTGACTATTCTCTCGGCATAGGGCGAAGGGACCGCCTCGATTGATTTCAAAATCCCCGCATCAAAAACAAAGGTATTTTCCCCGCTGCTGCTGATCACTTCTAGGGGAATCCCGGTTGATATGACATCATGAGCCGCTTTCCTGTCGATGTCATAGTTTGTACCTGAGAGGGGATCAATACTGTCATTATACCAGACAATTCGCGAAATCCTGTCTTTGATTTGAGGTTTTGCTCCGATTGCCTGAGCCATATTGGTCAGTCCCCCTAAACAGACAGCGATGACCGGTTCTGCTTCGTTTTCCAAAGCGTTAAGAATCAGATCGACAGCCTTCATCTCATCTCGAGTATTGATGTTCTCTTCATCCCCCCACCGAATTCCCTGACAAAAATCTCTCCAGGAAGGCGCTTCTCTTTGAACAACCTTACCCAGAGCGGTAGGTATCCCCTCATGGCCTAAACTTTTAAGGAGCGCCCTGACCTTGAGCAGCCCTTCTTCAGGCGAAAGAGCTCCATCCGAAGTTGTGATGGCCAGGATTTCAAATTCCGGTGAAGCGAGGAAAAGGCAGATGGCCCGAAGGTCGTCAAGCGCCGCATCTGTATCTATGAGAATGTGAAATCTGGCTTTTGTCGAATGCCCGTTTAAGGGGAATGTCCAAAGAGCCAGGAACAAAAATATCAGGGCCATGGATTTGAGGCGCCCTTTATGCGTATTTACGCCAGAAGAAAACATCTCTTCCTCCTGTTTATCTTTTTTATTGCACTCCAATCATGCTGACTCAAATCAGGAAGGGAATCAGGGCTTTCCTTCGAGGAGGATAGTCCTCAAACTGCTTTTTATACCAGCGGTGGTGGTCCAGCGCTCTCGGCAGGAGGTTGACCACTGTCCAGACAAAGAAAGACAGGGCCGGTAGAGACCAGACCATCAGAGCAAATCCACCCCATTCCACCACCTCTCCCAGGTGATTCGGACAGGACACATACCGGAACAGGCCGCCTTGGGGAATCAAATACTGCTTGCCTGCAAGTCTTTTCAGTCCAAGGAGAATATGATCATACCGCCAGTTTACGGCCAAGCCAACAAAGAACAGGGACACTCCGATTATAAACCGGGAGTCAAGGAACCAGCTCAAAACGTAGGGAGGAGCCAAGAACCCAAAATAGTATCCGTTGAAAAATCCGTTGATACAATTGAAGACAAAGGCCATTAAGACAATCACAACTGGCATTCTCTTCTCCCCGGATTTGAGCCGGAAGGGGAAGATCAAAGTCCTGTTCGCGTAATGGAGCATCCATAGTCCGAAGAAAAGCGAGGCTGCAGCGCCCTGCTCGAGCGGCCCGGCCAGGAAAAAAAAGGCAAATACAACCAGGGCTGGAAGCTCCATCAGTAACCACCCCAGACGACCGGAAACCATGACACCCCATCCTGGCCTGGAATGGCGTCCGTAAGGCGCGGGAATCTTCAATAGCAGAGGGAAAAGCAGCAGGCCAAAACCTGTCCAGGCATATACAAGCGCATAAAATGTCTTTTCAACCATAAACGTTTCAATCCATAAATCCGCTAGCCTCAAACCATTGGAAAGTATCCCTGAGTGTCTCTTCTATCGGCCGGGGATTGAATCCCAGGCATCTTCCCGCCTTGTCGCAGGAAATCTCCTTGTGTCCGGTTTGAAGAATGCTCAGCGAGTCTCGGGTGTACAGCGGCTGAGAGCCGTTCAACCGACAGTAAACCTTGAGGAAAGGCAGGCCGACTCTGGCTATTCCGGCTGAACAGGTCATCTTTCTATATCTTCTTCCGCTGATCCCATAAATCAGCTCAGCCAGCTCGCCCAGGGTCTTCCAGTATCCGGAGAGAAGATAACGCTCTCCTTTTTTGCCTCTTTCCACGGCTGCCACTGACGCCTGCACCACGTCCCGGACATCCACCCAATCATAGCCCCCATGAACCAGAGCCGGGATCTTTCCCTGATACATCAGGATCAAAGCCCGGCCCAGCAATGAGGGCGCGTAGTCAAAAGGCCCGATGACCGCAGTCGGGTTGAGGACAACGGCATCCAGACCTTCTTTCACGGCTTCCCGGACAGCCAGTTCAGCCAGGGCTTTGGACCGGCTGTATTCAACCCTGTCTGCCAAGGCCAGAGGCCGGCTCTCATCCAGGGTTCGGTCAAATGGCTCAGGGGCAAGGGCATGGATGGAGCTGAAATGGATGAATCTTTTCACTCCTTCCTTACTGGCTGCCTTTAGGATATTCTGAGTGCCGCCAACGTTTTTTTCGAAAAGCTCTTCCTTCTTTTTGACCTGGATGGATATCACGGCTGCCAGGTGAAAGACGATATCGATGTCCCGAACCAACAGCGAAAGAGAGGAGGGGTCCATCAGGTCTCCCCTCATAAACTCTAAGGGGAGTTCTTTGATCCCCTGGTCTGATTTATGGACCAAGGCTCTGACAGAATGTCCCTGCTGGAGCAGCTCCCGGCAGAGGTTGGCTCCGATATGGCCGCTGGCGCCGGTGACCGCAATGTTCATGGATGAATTTCTGGTTGTTTATACCACAGGGGAGGCATACGGTCAATTTTGAAAAGAACTAGTGTGAGACAGTGAACCATACAGCCGCTTTTCCCGTTATAATATTTGAGAGAATTATACCAAGGAGTTGTCGATGAAAAATAAAGAGATTGCGGCTTTATGTCTAATATTCGTCTTGTGTTTTTTTCTTATGCCCAAGGAACTCCACTCAGGATCCCGACCAAAGCATTACTTGCTGAATTTCTCTATTTTTTATCCCCTCTCCATCAACCAGTCCAAGTACGATACAACCAACATCAACCTATCCCTGCTTTACGGACGTGTGGGCCGGGTCCACGGGCTGGATATCGCTGCAGGGGTGTCCAGCGTGGAGGATGATATCAAGGGATTTCAGCTGTCCGGACTGGCCGGTGTCTGCAAATCAGATTTTATCGGCGGCCAGGTAGCTGGACTTTTTGCCGTGACAGGTGACGAATTCTCCGGGTTCCAGGTCTCCGGAGTGGTCAACGTCAGCGGAGAGGACTTTCTGGGTCTCCAGTCTTCAGGACTCTTCAACGTTGCCGGAGATAATTTCCAGGGGATTCAGATAAGTGGATTATTCAATGTGGTTGGAGAGAGCTTTAAGGGCTGGCAGGCCGGAGCGTTCATGAACATCGGCGGAGATGAGTTCCAGGGAATTCAATCGGGTGGTGTGTTTAATATCGTCGGAGAGAGCTGTAAGGGAGTGCAGGCCTCTGGGATCATAAACATCACCGGGGAAAGGTTCGAAGGACTTCAGGCTGCCGGAATCTTCAACATCACAGGAGGAGATTGCGACGGTCTTCAAGCCGCCGGCATTTTTAACATAGCCGGAGAAACGCTGAGGGGAGTCCAGGCAGCAGGAGTGTTCAACGTGGCTGGAGAAAGGCTCTCCGGCCTCCAGCTCGGGACCTTTAACATCGCCGGCACTTCAGGAGGAGTCCAGATAGGGCTCATCAATGTCGCCGGTGAGCTGGATGGACTCCAGCTGGGATTGGTCAATTATTCCCAAGAAACATACGGTACTCCCGTGGGCATGTTCAACATCTCCAAGTATGACGGACGCATAAGATGGACCAACTGGGCCAGCAATATCAGCGGAGTCAACAGCGGCCTGAAATTCATCATCAAAAGAGTCTATTCCATCGTTTCAATGGGCGGCATCAACCTCTACAGAGATATCAACGAGTCTCTTGCCTACTCTTTTTTCTATGGGGTCTGGTTCCCTCTGGGTGATCTCACTTTGAACACGGATGTCGGCTACATGTACCTGGACAACGAGAGTCTGTTCCGGCATCTCGGGGGAGAAGTCGACCAGCACGTCACCATGCTGCGGGCTTCATTGAGCCTGAAACTTTCCCCGAGGCTTTCCCTTTTCGGCGGTGTCGGCCTCGGGTACATCACGGATTATGGGGCTCCACTCAGTTCCAGCGAGCTCCGTCCTTTTTTCTCAGCGGGACTGGAAATTTTCTAATTTGATTCTTTTCCGTTTTTTCTATTTTTTCCAGTCGGGAACGCGGCCGGGAGTGTAGGGCGCACCGATCTCTTCCAGCTTCTTCTCGATCTTCCTGACATCCTCTTCGACCAGCTTTTTCACAGTCTGCAAAATCGGAGAGAACTCCTCGGAAACGATCTTATACGCATCCCTCTGGGATTGAGTGGGAGCGGATGTGGAGCGCCACTGTTCGTAGATTATGCTGTTGACCCGGCTGCTCATACCGGGCTCGGCATCCTTATCGATCCTGCTCAGCGTGCGGTCGCCGAAGAGCTTACGCTGGATTTCATCAACCTGGGCTTCTAGAGCTTTGATCTCCGCAGAGATCTGGGTATCATCAACTGTCACGCTCTTCAAGGCCACTTTGAAGTGTCCGACCTTATCGGCCAGCTCCCGGACAATACTGGAAGCGGCGTTCACCGCGCGGCTCAGCTCTCTGACCTTCTTCTGAAAAGCCACCAATTCTGCCCGGTCTTCGGCCGGAAGGGATGCATTGCCCAAGACAACCGCGTTGAACTCCTCTGGCTGGGTGAGCTTCGTCTCCACCCCGTTGACACTTTTAGAGATAAAGACTTTGTATTCTCCGGGAAGTGCCAGGGTGCTGGAGCCGCCGCTCGAAGTCGGGCTGGTATCTCTCAAGTTTGTGGGCGATAAAGCCGGATATTTCAGATCCCAGACGATCTGGTACAGGCCGACGCTTGCTGAAGCCCTGAGCTTGCGCACCACACTGTCCTCTTCATCCAGGATAGTGAACACAAAATAAGGGGTTTCTTCCTCCTCCTCAGCCCTCATTTCCTCGTAGGAAGGATAGTCAACGGGCTGTCCTTTTTTGAAGGCTTCCTTCTCTTTCTCTTCACGTTTATCTTTCAGTGTCTTTATGGACTCTTTCAAATAATAAGTGAAGACCGCTCCGAGAGGAGGGTTTTCAGCGTTGAAATATGTCTCCCCCTGAAAACCCTTCCCAGCTGCTCCGCCCGAACCCAGCGGGGAAGATTCCACGTACATCAGGGCATCCTTGATCGGGAAAATAACGGCTTCTGATCCCAGAATTTCTTTATTCAGGTAACGGAGCGGTGTGTAGTCGTCCAGGATATAGAATCCTCGGCCAAAGGTGGCCAGGACCAGGTCGTTTTCCCTTTTCTGGATGTCGATGTCGCGGACGGCGATAGTGGGAATCCCGTTTTTGAGCTGCTTCCAGTGCTTTCCTCCGTCAACGCTGGCAAACAGCCCGAACTCTGTCCCAACAAACAGCAGGTCTTTTTTGACATGGTCCTCGGCCAAGGCATAGACCGAGCCTCTTTCCGGCAGGTTCGAAGTCACAGACACCCAGTTTCTTCCGGCATCCGTGCTCTTCAGGACATAGGGCTTGAAGTCGCCGTTCTTATGATTATTGAACGCCGCATAGACCGTGTCCTTTTCGTGCTGGGAAGCGATGATATCGTTAACATAGGTCCTCCCGGGAACGCCGGGCAACTTATCAATCTTTCGCCAGTTGGCTCCGCCGTCTTCTGTCACCTGAATCAGGCCATCATCCGTGCCCGCGTACAGCAAACCTCCCTGGATCGGAGATTCGTCCAGAGCCACGATGTTCCCATACTGGGAAGTGCTGGCGTTTTTCGCCACCGCATCCATGGGCCAGACCCGGCCCATGACCTCGAGTGTGTTGCGGTCGATCTGGCGGGTCAGGTCGCCGCTGATCACCTTCCAGGTATCTCCCCGGTCGTCGCTGCGGAAGACCTTGTTGGCGGCAAAATAGAGCCTGGTGTGGGAATGCGGACTGACCAGAAGGGGCGCGTCCCAGTTCCAGCGGTATTCCTTTTCTCCTTTCCTCGGTTGAGGCTGGATGCCCATCCTTTCTCCGCTTTTCTTGTCATACCGGACCAGATTGCCGTGCTGCGACTGGGCGTAGACGATGTTCGGGTCTTTCCAGTCCACCTGGGACTCGAATCCGTCCCCGCCCTGGGTCACAAACCAGTCCGAGTTGACAATCCCATGGGAACTGGTCGTGCGCGACGGACCTCCCAGGCTGTAATTGTCCTGGGTCCCGCCGTAGACATAATAAAAAGGCTCGGCGTTATCGACCGCCACCTTGTAGAACTGGGTCACCGAAAGATTGGGAAAATACTTCCAGGTTTTCCCCCGGTCGAAAGACTCATAGATACCGCCGTCACAACCCACCAGGTAGTAATCCGTGTTGTGGGGGTCGATCCACATGGCATGATTGTCGACATGCTTGTGTCTCTCGCCGAGCGCGCTCCAGGACTCCCCTCCGTCATCCGACACCTGAAGATAGACATCCATGGAATAGACACGGTTCAGGTCTTCAGGGTCACAGAACAGCTCCTGGTAGTAATTCCCCCTGGAGGTGTAGCTGCTGCGCCTTTCCCAGGAGACGCCCCGGTTGGTGCTCCGGTAGAAGCCGCCCTTTCCGGGCTGGGCTTCGACGATGGCATACAGATAATCCGGGTTGACAGGGGAGATGCCAAGTCCTATCCGGCCCAGGTCTCCTCCGGGCAGCCCCCGGTTAATTTTTCCCCAGGTCTGGCCGCCGTCACTGGATTTATAAACGGCAGATTCCGGTCCCCCATCGACCAGGGTGAACACATGCCTCCTCCGCTGGTGGGCAACAGCATAGACCACGTCCGGGTCTCGAGGGTCAAGATGGACCTCGCTCACTCCCGTATGTTCGCTTATGGTCAGGACAGCGTTCCAGCTCTTGCCGCCGTCAACGGTCTTATACAGGCCCCTCTCTCCACCGGCTCTCCACAATGGTCCGTAAGCAGCCACGTAGACAACATCCGAGTCCCTGGGGTCGATGGCGATCATCCCGATGTGTTCCGAGGTCTCAAGACCCATGTTCTTCCAGGTCCTGCCACCGTCCTCACTCTTGTAGACTCCATCCCCGTAGGCGACGCTGCGCTGATTGTTGTTCTCTCCCGTTCCCACCCAGACAACATTGTGGTTGTTGGGGTCGATGGTCACACAGCCGATGGAGTAGGATCCCTGGCTGTCAAACACGGGGACAAAGGTCGTACCGGCGTTCGTCGTCTTCCAGACACCGCCAGAAGACGTAGCCACATAATACTCGCTAGGCTTGCGGGGATTGACTGCAAAGTCCGATATCCGGCCGGAAGTCACGGCTGGCCCGATGGCCCGCAGCTTGAAGGTGCTCAGGGACACATCCGCCAGCAGGTCCTCCTTAGGCTGCGCCTTTTTCTTGTCCTTGGAAAGCCCAGTCAAGGGGCTGATCAAAAGCAGGCATAGAAACACCAATAAATGACATTTTAAACTTCTTGTGTTCATATTTCCTCCTTTATTCATCAAAATTTGAAACACATGAAGGATTTCTCACTTTTATCAAAGCCAAAAAAGGGTGTCAAGTTGAGGAAATTGGGGTGTTGAGAAAATTGGGGACTGTCCCCAATTATTACAATTATTATAAAAACCGGATGAACTCTACCGTGCGATCAAATACAGGATAGAAGCGGAGTCGACGCCTATAGAGTGAAAACAGCAAAGCTTAAAAAATATAGATTGCTCCACGGTCGGTTCCCCCAGCACCGTCTTCTCCTTCCGCACTCACAATGGCATAATTTCCGCTGATGGCGACAGAATTTCCAAAATAAGCATCATCCTCGGGGTCAGAAGCGGTGAGCTTCATCACCTCTCCCCAGTTGTCATCTCCGCCCCGGTTGCGGTCATAAATATAAGCCGCCCCGCGGAAGATCCCATCACCCCATTTACCTGCAGCTCCCACGATGAGATAATCACCGTCTAAATCAACAGAGCCCCCAAAATAGTCAAAATCCTCGGGGTCGGAAGCGGTGAGCTTCTTCACCTCTCCCCAGTTGTCATCTCCGCCCTCGTTGCGACCATAAATATAAGCCGCCCCGCGATAGAACCCGCCACCAGATTTTCCAAAGGCTCCCACCACGACATAATCAGCTTCTAAGGCCACTGAATAACCAAAATAATCTCCATTCTGGGCGTCAGAGGCGGTGAGCTTCACCACCTGACCCCAGTTGTTATCTCCTCCCTGATTCCGGTCAAATGTATAGGCCGCTCCACAATCGGCTCCCGAACCGTCTTCAAAGTTTGCTCCCACCACGACAAAATCTCCGCTTATGGCCACCGAATAGCCAAACTGGTCTCCACTCTCAGCATCGGAGGCGGTGAGCTTCATCACCTCTCCCCAATTGTTCGTCCCCCCCTCGTCACGGAAAAAAATATAGGCTGCTCCACAATCGGTCACTCCATTGTCTCCATAACGCGCTCCGACAACAGCATAATTACCGCTAATAGCCACTGACCAGCCAAACAGATCTCCACTCTCAGCATCGGAGGCGGCGAGCTTCGCCTCCTGACCCCAGTTGTCATCTCCTCCCTCGTCACGGAAAAAAATATAGGCTGCTCCACAATCGGCCCCCAAACCGTCTTCATAAGGCGCTCCGACAACGGTAGTACCGCCGCTTATGGAAACAGAAGTTCCAAACTGATCTCCATCCGCAGCATCGGAGGCGGTGAGCTTCTTCACCTCTCCCCAATTGTTCGTCCCCCCCTCGTCTCGGTCAAGAATATAGGCCGCCCCGCGGTCGCTTCCCCCTTCACCGTCCTCCAAATCAGCACCTACGATAGCATAATCACCGTCTAAGGCCACAGACCGGCCAAACCTATCATTATCCTCGGCATCCGAGGCAATCCTTTTGTACAACTCTTCAAGTGTTACAGCAGGCAGAGCACTCATTTCATTGGACAGCCCAGACTCTCCGCCTGCATTCACGGCTGTAACCGCATAGGAATAGGTCTTGAACAAACTCAATGGGGTATGGACATAATAGGGAACAAGAAGCCCGGAGATATTGCTGTCCGACGTGTCCACGCCTCCGGTCGTGTTCCAGTACAGATTGTAGGCAACAGCATTGTTCATCGCTGACCAGGTTATGGCCAGCTCCCTGTTCTCTACGTATATTTCTTCAATCGCCGGTGCGGAAGGCGCAGCCGGTGTTTCGACGCCGCCGCAGGTGGTCATGATCAATACGCCAGCCAAAACGACAGCCGCCATGAAAAAAGCATTTTTATTTTGTCTCATCATTCGCTCCTTTTTCATATGACTCGAGGCTTGCAGGTCTAGCACTGTTGCGCCCGGCCCTCTGAATAAATCACCGCCTGAAAAACAGCCTTCTCTATCAGACAACGGCCTGCTCGAAGAAATCGTTTCAAAACTTTTCTCAATGTCTCTACCCTTTGACCATCCTGTTCACTGAATCGCGACGAACAGAGCAGGCAGCAAGATACACACTCTGAAACACATATTTTATGCTTTTCTTGAGGCTGTTGACAACTTCGGCTGGAAAATCCCGAAGCCAACTCCGGTAACCAATCCCATCACCCAGGCTGAGTCAAATTAGGGAGAAGTTCGCTCCTTTCCTGATGCATGACAATGGACAGCACAAGACCGGACTTGAATAATGGATTGCGCCCCGCTCATAAGCACCCATACGAGTATTGCTTATTTCAAGATGGATGAATTCTACACCAATCTTGACAATGATTGCAAGCTCAACACAGATAAATATTTGTCAA
>JAOUKO010000121.1 GCA_029882525.1 Candidatus Aminicenantota bacterium
TCAAGTTCTTCACCGGACCTCACGGTTCATCTGGCCGGGCCGCGATTATCGTCAAGATCACCGCTGACAACGGTACGGTCGGCTGGGGCCAGGCGCTGCCGATCGCTCAGTGGAGCTATGAGACGCTGGAAACAGCGAACGTGGTCCTGAGGGATTACTATGCGCCCGTTTTGATCGGGCGCAACCCTGCGGATATTGAGGGAGCCCATGCCGAGATGGACAGGGCTGTCGCTCCTGGTTTTACAACCGGCATGCCCATCAGCCGGGCCGGGATCGACCTGGCACTCCACGACCTGGCTGGTAAACTGCAGGGAAAATCACTGGCGCAAATGTGGGGCAGACCGGCCGGCGGACCGATCACGCTCAGCTGGACGGTTAACGTGACAGACATCGATGATGCCGGACAGGTCATGGAGGAAGGGAAGAAACGCGGCTACCACCATTTCAACATCAAGGTCGCTCCAGACCCGGACTTTGACGTCGCTCTGGCCCGCGAGGTCCGCCGCCTTGCTCCGGAGACCTTCCTCTGGGCTGATGCCAACGGCGGCTATGAGCCTGACAAGGCTTTGCAGGCAGCACCGAGGCTGGCAGATGCAGGAGTCGATGTCCTCGAAGCCCCTCTCCGGCCCAACCGCATCAGCGGCTACCAGGCCTTGAAAAAACAGGGCGCCCTGCCTATTTTGATGGACGAAGGCGTGGTCTCGCCCACTGACCTGGAAGAGTTCATCAAGCTCGGCATGCTCGACGGAGTGGCCATGAAACCCGCCCGCTGCGGCGGGCTGGCCTCGAATAAACGCCAGATCGAGCTCTGTCTGGAACACAACCTTATCTGGCTGGGCAGCGGCCTGACAGACCCGGACATCTCGCTCGCTGCCACTCTCGGCCTCTACGGGGCTTTCGACTTAAAAAAACCGGCGGCGCTCAACGGCCCGCAGTTTCTCGCCGCCGACGTCCTGAAAAAGCCGCTGCTCATCAAAAACGGTCTCGCTTATGTTCCTGAAGGGCCGGGTTTGGGCATTGATGTCGATGAAGACAAGGTTGTCGAACTGATGAAACGCAGCGCCAGGGAGAAGCTGATACCCAAGTGATTCAACCTTGAGGGAGGATCATTATGAACCGGGCAAGTATTGTGATTCTGCTGATCAGTATGACCTCGGTCAGTTTTACCGGGATAAACAATTCGCCTCAAATAACGTTCATCGAAGATGAAACGAAGGGCACATTGACGCTGCGCGATGGCCAGGTTGAGATCCTGACCTATCGCTTCAGCGACCAGCTCAAACAGGGCGTGGACCCGAAGTATACGCGGTCGTGCTACATCCACCCGCTGTATTCGCTGGATGGCACAGTGCTCACCGATGACTTTCCCAAGGACCATTTGCATCACCACGGCGTGTTCTGGACCTGGCCGGTCGTCAAGGCGCGCGGCCAGGACACCCAGACCTGGCACCCGGACACTCCGTCCCTGCGCCAGTATTTTGTCCGCTGTCTGAAGCGAGAGGTGAAGAACGGCGCAGCTACGCTCAGCATCGAGAATGTCTGGAAGCTGGATGGCAACGAGGTTGTAGCCAAAGAGACCGTCACACTGCACGTCTTTCCGGCGGATGATGCAGGACGCGTCATCGACCTGGAGCTGGTATTCCAGGCTGTCGGCGGTCCGCTCGAACTGCAGGGATCTCCGGACCAAAATAAGGGTTACGGCGGGCTGTGCATCCGCGGCGCCCCGATGTTCAATGGCGCTGAGCTGACCACCGACCAGGGCCTGTTGAAGAATGACTCCACAAACATGCCATTCCGCTGGGCGGACATGTCGGCTGAAGAACTCGGCATAGCGATATTTGTCTCGCCCGACCACCCCGGCTTCCCGGCCACCTGGCTCATCCGCAACAGCTATGCGGGCATACTCAATGTCTCCTGGCCCGGGCTCAAACCCGCTGTTCTTCAACCCGGAAAGCCGGCCATCCTGGGCTATCGACTCTACGTCCACCGCGGTGACGCCATCGCCGGACGCGTCCAACAGGCATACGAGAAGTACCTTTCTCTTAGCCAAAAGTAGACATCCAGGTAGTCTGAAGTCTTTGAGGCCATCAGGGATGTGAGGCAAAACCTCAGAGTTAAAAACGAATACAGAATAGATTGGAATATGAAAAACCTCAGAAAATACGGCAAAGCACCATTCAACATGGCGGTTATCCATGGTGGGCCCGGAGCACCCGGTGAGATGGCGCCGGTCGCTCGGGAGCTTTCTTCTTTATGGGGCGTTCTCGAACCGCTTCAGACAAAAGCAACGATTGAGGAACAGGCTTGGGAGCTGAAAGATATATTACAAAGGAGTGGAAACCTTCCTGTTATATTGATCGGTTGGTCGTGGGGAGCTTGGCTCAGTTTTATTTTTGCCGCTCAATATCCTGCGTTAGTAAAAAAGCTCATACTCATCGGGAGCGGCCCCTACGAAGAAAAATATTCGCTGGACATCATGGAAATCCGGTTAAGCAGGCTCAGCCAAGAAGAAAAAGAAGAAGTCCTTTCTCTGACTGAAATCATGAACAACCTCGCTATCAGAGATAAAAACACGGCGATGGCCCGGTTTGGAGATTTGATCTCCAAAGCTGACTCGTATGCCCCCCTGCCCCACAGGAACGAAATACTGGAATGCCTGTACGATGTGTACCATAAGGTCTGGGACCAGGCCAGCAAGCTCAGAAGCAGGGGAGAGCTTTTAGAGTTGGGGAGGAATATCCAATGCCCGGTGGTCGCGATCCACGGCGACTATGATCCCCATCCTGCCGAGGGCGTAAAAGGTCCTCTGTCTCGCATCCTCAAAGACTTTCGGTTCATCCTCTTGGAGAAGTGTGGACACCAGCCCTGGATCGAAAGGTCCGCCAAAGACAGATTCTACGATATCCTTAAAAGCGAAGTCGGATAATAATCCAGAGCTGCGGCAATTCTCGATACTTTTTATGGAGTAGAGTAATATAGCCGGCATTCTGCAATCAATACAGGAAATCTCAGGCAGTGCTGTATGATGTCAAATGTTAAGATGCGACTCCTTTATCCTTAGCGGCAGCGCTGCCAGTCTGAATCGCTGTAGAAGTGCTCGAGCTCATTCCAGAGCTCCTTGATATTGCAGGTCATGATGATGAGGTCTTGTTTTTTCCCGGATTGGTCGCGGACATAATCGGGGATAAGAAGCTCTTCCCGGAATCCTAGCTTTCGGAAAATCTTCTGGGCGGCAACCTGCGGCCTCATCATTTTTGCGACCATCTGCTCCACGTTCTTCTTAACCGCAAGAAAATACAGCTCTCTTACCATGATCATTCCCAGGCCTTTGTGCTGAAACGGCCTGGCTGCGATAACCCGGAGCTCTCCCTGATGTTTGCGCCACTCTTCTCCGGAAAGCTCAAGAGCTCCGTCGGCGATGATATCATCCTCGGCCAGGGCAACCAGACGAAAAACATTACCGGTCTTGGTTAGCTTAATCCTCTGCTCGACGATTTCCCGGTTTTTGACATCAACCCTTAAGTATTTCCGGCCCTCAGGAGGGAGGGTGGAGTAGAACCTCATCAGCCGGTCCAGATCCCTGAGATGGAGTTCCCTGACCAGGACCTTTGTCCCGTCTTTCAAAGTTTCTTCTTTTTCCATAAAAAAAGCCTCCTCGTGCGGCTCTCAAAATATAGGAACGATCAAAGGAAAATGTCAAATAGAAAGAAGCGAGCCCTTATTGTCTTGCAGCCCTTCTCACCAGAGACGACTTATCGCTTTTCAGGACAACAAGAGCCCTCCGGATTTTCACTTTATCCGGCAGCTGCTTCAGAGCCAAGGTCGCTGCTTCCCGAACGGAATCGGGCTTTGTCTTGAGAAAGGTCCAGGGCTTTTGCACCATAGCCACAGAAACGAGGGTATCCGATGCCTCTGACGCGCTGATCTGTCCCAGAGTTCTGCAAACCTTCTCCTGCAACGAAATCCTCCCTTCTTCTTCCCAAATCTTTTTTGGCTTTATCAATTCCAAGAGCAGGGGAACAGCCTCGATGACTCTGCGCTTGGCAAAAATAGAGAGGATATCCATCTTAACCTTTCCCGCGGCCATGTTGAACACCTCGAGCAGAGTCGCATTGACCTCTTTTCCGGGAATCTGGTCCAGGATCTCGATCGTGGACGTACCGTTTCAGTCGGTCCCGTAAGAGCTATTCTGCACAATACGGGGAGAAGCTTCGGACTTTCCACAAATAGATCCGCTACGGTGATGAAATTGGGAAGGGGAATGATGGGTGCGTCTGGGTTTATTTTTTCCAAAAACGCCTCCATGGCAGGTTCTCCAGCTTTCTGGATAACCGTTGCCGCAAGTCTTCGAGCCTTCAGCGGCATATTCGAGGCCACCGCCAGCAAGCCGGCTTCTGCCAATTTCTTCGGTTCCTGGTTAACCAGCCACGCGGCTGCTTTGGCACGCGTTTCAGTATCCCCGGAATTAAGGTCTTCGAATGCAGGATAGAGATCCTCTTCTGTCTTGCCCACGATATCCTGGTCGGGCAGGACTCCCACGTATTTGCCTTTCGGAAGAGGAGCCATTTTTCCTGCCGACGGCAGAGCTTCTTCAGCCGCAGAGGATATCTCTTGAGCCTTCCGTACTGATCTCTCCGCTTCGGCGATGTCTGTATGCTGGAGAAGATTCACGAGCTGCTGGAATTCAACCTTGCCGATATCCTGCGATTGAATGGCGTCCAGCAGCTCTTGCTTTTCCTTTACAAACTCATCCAGTATTTTCCTCAGCTGCTCTAATTGTTCATCCTGCACCAGCGGTACTGCTTCTGGTGCAGTGGGCGTTAAGGGCGCAGATGGCGCCGGAGCCTCGCTGGCAGTCGTTGGAGATTGAGCGATCAGATCCTCTCTATCCAGAGTCACCTTATGTTCGCTGACAGCGATGAAAATCTTTCTGTCAGGCAGTATGTGCGACAATTCAAGCTCATCCACCAGGACATCCCACTGTCCAGCCACATCCTCAGGATGCCTGTTGAACGGCTCTAAGAACCGCATCACCTCATCCTTGGTTATTCCTCCGAGAAACAACACCCCTTGCAGTCCGAAGAGGCTGAGAACTTCATGAAGGTCCGCTGTCATCCGTTTATCTTCCCGGGTCGGCGGCGGAGGCTGGCCGTTAAAAAGCGTCTCTTGCGGCGTCGATGAAATCGAGAGCACCTCTGTCTTTTCGGCGAGAAATGGTTTAAGAAGCTCCATGAAGCGTTCCACAGCACTCTTCACATTCTCGTGTTCCTTTGGATAGAGGCGGAAATTATTCAGGACAGTCCTGAATGCTCTCCCCAAGTCGACGGCTTTGGCGAGGTCTTCTTCCTCAAGCTGCGATTCTTTGGCCATCGATGAGGTAAGCATCTTCTTTCGGAGGATCTTTCTGGCGCCTTTGGAGATAGAAACGGAGCTCAACTGGTCTCTCAGCGTGGAAAACATCTTTGATGCCTGTTCCAGCTGGCCCGCGCTCTGGAAATGATAGGCCAGTCTTCCCACGACTCTGTCCATAGATCCGATAGCAAGCTTCTGCTCTATGTCCGCCGCAAGAGAATGGTACTTGCGTCGTTCTTCATCGCTCATCAGGGAATAAAAAACAGTCCGATCCAGACGGTTAGTAAAAGTAAACTCCTCCGGGTTCGGAGATTCTTCGATAATAAGAGCCCTTTGCGCGTTGACAAGAATATCCAGTACCTGCGGCACGTTGAGATTGGACATCTCCGCAAGCTGACGCGTATTGATTCTATCTCCGAGGATTGATGCCAGCTTGAGGACATTAACCGCCTCCTTGTCCATACTCATCAGCCTTTCCTTGAGCATGTCGCTGATGTTTGAAGGGATATCATCAGGCTTCATCAGGGAAAGATCCCACTCGTCTCCCACGACTTCGATCTTGCCTTTGAGAATAAGAAATGACAAGACTTCCATGACAAACAACGCATTCCCTCCAGAACGGTCCAACAGGGTCTGTTCAGCTTCAGCAGGCAGTGTTTTCCCATCAAACAGCTTCTCCGTAAGCTGGCGGATGTGTTCCAGACGCAAGGGTTCAAGATGAAACCTCCGGACCTCGCAATCCCTCACTGTTTCTGGCATTGAGTCGAAGAGGGACAGAAGCTTTTCCTCTCCAGCAAGCAGATCCGGGCTGTTGACCGAAGCAAAAAAGAAAAGGTTCTTCCCCTCCTCCTGGGCGAACTGAGAGTCAAAAAAATGCAGTGATGGCTGGTCGATCTGATCTGCATCATCGAGGAGGACAGCTCCATCGCCGATTTCCCGGAGGATGAAAAAAGCCTGGGTCAACGCTTCAAAAAGAGTCGAGCTGTCAGCTCCTGCAGCTTCCTCGGTCGTCTCCACCTCTTTCAAATCCCAAGGAGGCAGATAAGGTTTGAGGACAAGTTTGTATTTGTCCTCGAGTCCAGAGAATACACTGTTTGAGATTGACCTATCCTGTTCAAAGAGTCTTTCTAAAGCTGAGAAAGCCGCACCATAGATCTCTGTCTGCCAGAGGGGATAACCCTTGGCGTAGAGCGTGAAGGAGAGGTTCTTATCCGCTCTCTCTCGAGCATACTTCATCAATCTCGTCTTTCCTGTTCCACTCCCGCCTAAAAGCACCGGGAAGATTAAGGGATTTCCCTTTTTGGATAGCTGTGTGTCCATGAGTTGAATGATATCATCCCTGCCAACTATGTAGGGAGTATCAAGGATAGAATCGAGTTTGGAAGGAACCAGGAGCTTGCCTGAATCGGGGAAAACAACGCACGTGCCCCTTCCCCGGTCCTTAGCCACATAGAGGGCTTCATCAGCCTTTTCAAAGAGGGTCTTCAGGGTTTTCCCGTCCTTAGGAAACAGGGAAATGCCCATGCTGCATCCCAGCGTGATCTCCGCATCCTTAACCTTGAGAGTCGTATCTTTCAGCCTTTGTAGAATATTCAGCCCGATTTGTCTCGCCTCTTTTTTGTCCAGCTTGGACAGGACAAGGACGAACTCATCCCCTGCATAGCGGATAGCGTCACCTATGTCCTTGCCTTCTTCAGATAATATTCTGCTGAACAGCTTCAGGGCTTTATCGCCAACTCCGTGTCCGTAGGTATCGTTGATATTTTTGAACTTATCCATGTCAATCATGTACAGGGCGACGGTAAAACTCTCTTCCTCGGCCCGGACCAGATATCCTGGGATCACCTCCTTCAGGAACCGACGGTTGTATATTTTCGTCAACTCATCAATATAGAGGAGGCTTTCCAGCCTTCTGTTTTCTTTTTGAGTACTCATTTGATCTTATTGAGCTCAACCATAGAGACAGGCAATCCTGTCAGGGAGAGCTTTTTTTATGGATGTTTATAGTGCGGCGAAATTCCCCCTCGGCAAACAATTAAATTTAAGAATCTCACTAGCCAAATTATATCTAATTTGAGCAAAAAATCAATATTGTGGACCTGATATATTTGTATGTCGAAAAGACATCTTTCTTAAATTTCCCGCTACTATCGAGAATTCCTGCGGAATGCAATAGACTGATGTTGACTTCAATTTCTATCTCTGTTAATAAAAAGCAGCTCAACCCATAAAAAAGAAGAGTTTACTCAGCCAATTCCATAAGGGATGGTATTGAATACTTCAGATAGATAACACTATGACCAGCTACTATCAAGAGAAGCTTGCTGCCGAGAGATTGAAACGATGTTACGAGATAGCGCCGCCGCGGGTTCAGCAGTATTTAGATGCAGAGGTGGCTCATGTCCTGGAAAAGGTACATCCCGGCGACACGGTCCTGGAACTCGGATGCGGCTATGGACGAATATTTCCTTCGCTCGCTCAAAAAGCAGGAACGGTCATAGGCATTGACACATCTCTTGCCAGCTTGGTTATGGCCAAACAGATGCTCGTTAATGTCTCCAACTACCATCTGGTAGATATGGATGCGGTACAGCTTGCGTTTCACGGCCGAGTTTTCGATTGCGTCATCTGCATCCAGAACGGGATCTCGGCATTCCATGTGGACCAGAAGGCATTGATCCGAGAAAGTGTTCGTGTGACCAAACCGGGAGGAATGGTCCTGTTTTCGAGCTACTCTGATAAATTCTGGGAAGAGAGACTGAGGTGGTTTCACATTCAATCA
>JAOUKO010000465.1 GCA_029882525.1 Candidatus Aminicenantota bacterium
CTTGCCTGGGAGCGGACCATCGCCTTCTTAAAAGAGAAGCTAAAGAGCTGACATCTGATCGATACCTGACGACTGCCAGCCGGATCACCTGCCCAGGCAGCATTTCTTGTACTTCAAACCGCTGCCGCAGGGGCATGGGTCGTTCCGACCCGGATGACGACTCGTGCGGATACCCTCATTCTTTGCTTTCTGCGTTTGCTGCTCAAGGGCCTGTTGGCACCATTGAGCGGCCACTTCTGCAACGAAAGGACGGCAGAGGGCAAAAAAACGCTTATAGCCCGCACACAGGTAGTTCAACCCCTCCTCGCCATCGGGTGTCCGGATGAAGCGATTTTTCAGGCACCCTCCGTTGCACATATCCCTTACCTCACAGGCCCGGCAGTAGCGGGGCAATGTTTCCAGCTTGGCCTGCCCAAAAGCTCTCTGGGCCGGACTCTCGAGAAGCTCAACCAGGGGAGTCTCCCGGATATTCCCGAGGCGGTGTTCTGCGTCGACGAAGTGGTCACAGGAAAAGAAGTCTCCGTTGTGCTCGACGACAGGAATATCGCCGCAGGTCGGCCGAAAGATACACAGTGAATGCTCCTGCTCAAAGGCTGTCCTGGCCGCTTCTTCGAATATCTGAACTTTGATCCGCCCGATATCCCGGTCCCTCCACTCATCGAAGATGGTGCAGAGAAAATCACCCCAGGCATCAGCCGTCAGGGTGAGATGGCTGACGCCGCTTTGGACGTCCGGCTGAGGCTCGACCATAGGCAGAAAGGTTACGTAGGGGGCATTAATCTGCTTGAAGAAGCGGTAGACCTGGAGAGGGTATTGGACATTGTGGGCGTTCACCACACACAAAATATCGCAATGGACCTGGTGCTTTCGCAAAAGTTCATACCCCCGCATCGTTTGCGCGAACGTGGGCTTCTGGTCCTTGGTGAGGCGGTATTGGTCGTGCATGTCCTGCGGACCGTCCAGGCTCAACCCTACGGCAAAATCCTCTGCCGCCAAAAAACGGCACCATTCCTCGTTAAGGAGGGTACCGTTGGTCTGCATGCCGTTGGCGATGCGCTGGTTCGGAGGCTGATGCTTGCGCTGGAGCGCCGCAATCTTGCGAAAATAGTCAAGCCCCAGGACTGTCGGTTCCCCTCCATGCCAGGAAAAACGGATCACCGGCTCTAAGGCAGCATCAATATGCTGGACGATGTATTCCTCCAGAATCTCGTCTGGCATGCGGAACGACTCGCCTTTTGGATAGAGGTCTTTCTTCTTCAGGTAATAACAATAGTGACAGTCAAGGTTGCAGATGGAGCCAATCGGTTTGACAAAAACCTGAAATTCGCGGGAAGCTTTGGCCATTGTCCAATCCCCCATCTCAGGGTGGAACGCCATAAGACGCATGATTCGATAGACCTCGTTTTTCCAGGAAAGAGTATAGGAGAATAAAGGTTAGGGGTCAAGGACAAAGGAGACGCTCCGGCTGAGAATTTTTGAGATTTTTTAGATTTGACAAAATTATACTGTTTTTTATAATAGGGACAATTCAAGGAAGGAGGCTTTTCATGGAGCAACCCCTGATTCAGCCAAGACCGACAAGCAGTGAAATTAGCTTCGGTGAATGGTTTTTGACTTTATTCCTGGTGGCTATCCCGCTAGTGGGTATCGTCCTTTTATTCGTCTGGGCTTTTAGCTCGACTACGAACCCGAGCAAAGCCAACTGGGCGAAAGCCAGCCTTGCCTGGGCGGCCATCGCCATTGTCATTTATTTGCTTATTTTCGTAGTCATAATGGGAATAGTGGGAACAGCTTCTCGATATTAAAAAATAAGCACTTTTCTATTTTTCTGATTAGTTTTCATTCTTAACTCAGTACACGCACGCCCAAAAGTCTATTTCCGCGATTTCTGAAAGGACAGGATTTTCCCGTTAAAACGATTGAGACGGAAATTTCGAAAAATCCCGGAAAGGAATTCTAAGCCTTTTCCAGGTATATTAGTTTATTTAAGTAAATATAAGTATAATTAAGTAAAT
>JAOUKO010000466.1 GCA_029882525.1 Candidatus Aminicenantota bacterium
CGGAGCCTATCTGTATCTTGAGATGCTCAGCACTCCTCTCTCCAATAAGCAGATTATATTTTCGCTTGAGGTACTGAATGATGGCTTCATCCATCTCATTGCCGGCTATGCGAATGGAATGATTGAAGACGATGCCATTCATGGAGATGACAGCGATGTCGGTCGTTCCTCCTCCAACATCCACGATCATGTTTCCGGTCGGTTCTGAGATGGGAAGGTCTGCTCCGACGGAAGCGGCCACAGGCTGCAGCACCAAAAAGACTTCTGAAGCCTTGGCCCTCATGGCGACATCCTTGACAGCGCGCCTCTCCACTTGAGTGATCCCAGTGGGAATCCCGATGACTATTCTTGGCCTCACCAGAAACATGCGGTTGTTCGTGGACTGCTTGATAAAATAATCAAGCATCTTCTCCGCCATTTCAAAATCGGCGATGACTCCATCTCTCATAGGCTTGATCGTAAGCACATCAGCCGGGGTTTTTCCCAACATCTCCTTAGCCCGGGTACCGACAGCCTCCACTTTTCCACTCTGCTTATTAACAACCACGATCGAAGGTTCCTGGACGACTATGCCTTTTCCTTTCAGGTAAACCAGGGTATTGGCGGTTCCAAGGTCTATGGCGAGATCACAAAGCAACCTGCCTTTAAGAGAATTCAGCAAACTCATCTCATGCCACTCTTGATACAGGAATTATTTAACACAATTTTCCCTTTCACGCAATAGAAAAGAAAAAGCAGGGAGCTTCTCCAATTCCGGGATTATAGAAAGTGTTGAAGATCAGACTGCGTGTATTGATAACACGCAGGCCTTGTCCTATTGAAACACCTGATCTTATTATGCGAAGGCTAGCGGGGGAAAAAACCGTATGGAAGGCTGAGCGGGCATGGTTCCTCAACCAAAGGGAGAGGAGAGTGAAGCCTGTAATCGAGCAGCTTTTGACTGATTTGTGGCCTTCTCCTGGAACACAAATCAGTGAGGATTCCAAGGGAGTATGATCCCTTGGTCACAGGGCGGGATTTAATATCCCGCCCGAGAAGGGGAGGCAGGGAGTCTCGACAAAGTTGAGGCTCCCGTCGGAAGGGGGAAAGCGAAGCTGTTCCCCCTTCGAGGTCTCGTTGGGTCAAAAGTAGCGTGTTTTTGACCCCGCTGGCCTGAGCATCCTTGATTTTATTTTCTCTTGACTTTTCCCCCGATAGAAAATATATAATCAAAAAACATCGAGTCCCAACATGAGGAGGTTGTCATGAGCAATGGAGCCTATAAGCCTTATGTACCCCCAGAGCAATCCATGAAGGAGATATCCTTCAAAGCAATTTTACTGGGGATTTTTCTAGCAATTATCCTGGGTGCGGCAAACGCCTATATCGGTCTTTTGGTCGGGATGACAGTCGCCGCCACCTTTCCAGCCGCAGTCATTGCTATGGCCTTTCTTCGTCCGTTTAAAGGAACAATCCTCGAGGAAAACCTGGCAAGGACGACCGGAGCGGTCGGAGAAGCTTTAGCCGCAGGGGCCATTTTCACCATTCCCGCTTTTCTCCTCACGCGTCCCCCAATCTGGCAGAAATTTGATATCTTAAAATCCTCCATGCTTATGCTCATTGGAGGAATTCTCGGAGTTCTCCTCATCATCCTCGTCCGGCGCACTTTGGTTGAAGATGCCGAGCTTCCCTTCCCTGAAAGCACGGCTTGTGCGGAAATGGTCAAGACCGGTCAGAAAGGCGGGTCGAGTGCTGCTTACATGTTCTGGGCTATGGGTCTGGGAGGGCTTGTCGAATTCTTCACCAACTCAAGCGGCCTCCAATTCATCAAACCTTACTACCAGAAAGTCTTTCAAATTCCAGGTCTCTCCCGAATCACGTATCTTGATAAAGACAACGTTGAAATGGCGAAAACGGGCTCGATCAAAGGCAGGATGTTCATCGAAACACCCGCAGCAAACGCAGCCATGACAGGAGTCGGGTACATCATCGGGCCCAAACTGGCAGCACTCACGTTTTCCGGCGGGGTG
>JAOUKO010000467.1 GCA_029882525.1 Candidatus Aminicenantota bacterium
GCTTTTATTGGAATGGATATGAAGGTCGACCTGCCATCGCATTATAGCTCATTCTTGCCTGTCAGGAGTCGATAGATCTCAAAGTATATCTCGGATGTCTGTTTTATGATCGATGGGGGGAGAGGCAGAGGTGGAGAGTTCTTATCCCAATCCGTGCTATCCAGATAATCGCGAACAAACTGTTTATCCAGGCTGGGCTGCGGCCTGCCAGGGATGTAGCTGGACAGAGGCCAGAATCGAGAGGAATCCGGAGTGAAAATCTCGTCCACCAAAAGGAGCTCGCTGTTGAGAAGCCCGAATTCAAATTTGGTGTCGGCGATGATGATTCCTTTGGAATAGGCATGGAGCGATGCCTTCTGGTAAAGCTCTATGCTGACTTTCTTGATCTTCTGGGCGAGTTCTGACCCGACTATCTTCTGCATCTCTTTGAAAGAAATATTCAGGTCATGTCCCTCTTCAGCCTTGTTGGCAGGAGTGAAGATGATCTCTCCTAATTGATCGCTCTCTTTCAGCCCGGAAGGGAGCTTAATCCCGCTTGTCTTCCCGGTGGCTGTGTAGTCTCTCCATCCTGATCCAGATAGAAATCCACGCACCACGCACTCCACCGGGACGACTTCAGTCCTCTTCACCAGCATGGACCTCTTCTCCAGGATGCCCCGGTATTTTTGAAGCTCAGCAGGAAACTCATCGACCTTCGTCGTTATGATGTGGTTGGGGCAGGTCAGAGAAGTAAACTCGAACCAGAATTTAGACAACTGGGTCAATATCTTTCCTTTATTCGGGATCAAGGAAGGGAGGACATAATCAAAGGCAGAGATACGGTCAGAAGCCACAACAAGCAACCTATCTCCGACTTCAAACACATCACGAACTTTGCCTCTCTTATACAAGGGAAGTTCAGGGATCGGTATTTCAGAGAAAGTTTCCGCCATAGCAAGCTAAAGAATAAAAGAAAATTTTTCAAAAAGCAAATAAATTGAGCAAATAGGGTTCCCATTTATTTCATGCCGATAAAGCTGAGCATCCTTCCCGCGCGCTCTTTCTCCCGCCGGAAGGAGGGCAGACTGTTATCACAATACGTGCAGCAGCCCGCACTGTAGATGTTCTTCTCGTTGACTCCAGCACTGACCAACTGGGAGAGATTCTCTCCCTTCAGGTCGAATAAATACTTCCCCTTTCTGGAGGGGTGGTCTCTGAAGAATTTTGTCGTAACCCCCTCTCTCTTAAAAGCCTGAATGACATCCTCCCCGACCTCGTAGCATCCGGCTTCGATGCAGGGGCCGAGGCCCACAAGAAGGTCTGAGGGACGGCATCCGAAGTGCGCGACCATACTCTGGATGGCTCGCTTGACCACTCCTCTGGAAGTCCCTCTCCATCCGCAATGGACCGCCGCGATGACTCTCCTTGACTCATCCACAACAAGAACCGGAAGGCAGTCGGCTGTCTTAATGATGAGGAGGAGCGAAGGAAGTCCGGCGACCATAGCATCCCCCCTCAGCTCTTTCTCAGGGATGCTATCTATGAACCGGATGATGTCGGAATGGACCTGGTTGAGGAAAAGGAGCCTGAATCCTTCCCATTCCGGTCTCTGCCTGAAATCTTCATCCTTCCAATCTTTCGTCCCGAACCCATGGACGAGAAAAGGAACCTGCTCCAGCCTGGGAATGGTGATGATGTCTTCTCGCCTCGCTCGCTCCATCTTTAACTTGAATTTATATCCATAGTCCCCTCTTAAGTCAACTTGCAGGGGGAACTGACTTCCCCCTTCCAACGCTCGCATCCGCTCGCTGCCTCCCCTTCTCGGGCGGGACATGAACCCACGCCCTGCGACCAAGGGAGCATACCCCCTTGGATCCCCCGACGATCGGTTCCCCGCGGCAAGCCGCGGGGCATATCATCCGATCGTCAATGTGCTATAATCTTGACTCTGTGAGATGAAGCCAAAAAATTTTGAGGCTGCCTATCTGAAGACTTATCGGGATGGCCTTTTCCCGGAAAAAATTGAGC
>JAOUKO010000122.1 GCA_029882525.1 Candidatus Aminicenantota bacterium
AGAAGCCATCATTCCCCAGAGGAAAGAGATCTGGGATATCTTGAGAAACATGCAGCAGCTCGCTATCAACTCCCGCCTCAAAATCGACAAGTTTGATCCTAAGGGGGAAGTCCGGAAGGAATTCTACTATGAGTGGCCGATCGACCTGGAGATCACCGGAGACTACCATAACCTCGCTTCATTCTTTGACCGGCTGAGTAATTTCTCACGCCTCTTCAACGTCGAGGATTTCTCCATAAAAGCTCTTTCAAGGCAGACCGATGCTGACACCATCTCCGCCACAACCACGGCCAAAACGTATATCTTCCGTGAAGAAGCTCCAGCCCCGACAGAAACGAAAACGAAAAGACCGGGGAGGAAGTGAAAATGAAAAAGACAGTCTCTTTTATACTTATGATAAGCTTCCTCTGCTTGTTTGGCCTGCCCACCCTGTCGCAGCAGGAGAAACAGCAGGCTCAACAGGAAGAAAAACAGGAGATCACCACCCAGGAAATCAGCGAAAAAATGCCGAGAAGGACTCGACCTGCCTACAACCGGGCTGGCCGGAAAGACCCCTTCAGGGACCTGATCGCCCAGCAGGAAACCAAGAGAACGACTGAAGGCACCGAAGGCCCGCAGGTCTCTGTTGAGAACTTGAATGTCATCGGGATTGTCAAGGCCAGAGGAACTTTTACCGCCATAGTCACCGGCCCCGAGGAATTTCCCCTGTTCATCAAAGTCGGCCATAAATTCTCTGACGGTTTCGTCCTTTCGATTGATGAGTCCAAGGTTGTTTTCCGAAAAACAACCGAAAGAGGCTCACCTTTATTCAAACCAAGAGATATAGTCAAAGAAATAAATCCAGAGGAGCGAAGATGAAAAAGAAAAAACTATTCCAGTTACTATTTTTATTTTGTTTTCTTTCTCTATTGCTCGGATCCGCCAACAGCCAAAATCTAGTCAGCATCAATAAGATATCGGTTCAATCGGAAGAGCTCAACACATTCGTTCTTCTCGAATCAAGCGCACCTCTTCGGATTACCGGAACTTACTATTCCCAGAGCGATCCGGCAACCATCGTCATCGAACTGGACAAGGTCTCCACTGAGGTCGAGACTCAAATCGACCTGCAGGAATCCTTGCTTATCGAGGAGATCAAGATTGAAAAAAGCGGGATCGAGACCGCCCTCCTCCTTATCCGAATGCGGGAGAAGGTCCCCTACCGGTTCTACACCTCCAACGGAACCACGGTTGTCGAGCTCAATCGAATCCAGAGAACACTCAACGGATACATCCTCACCTCAGCCACAGAAGACAAACTCAAAGCGATACCCAAAAAGATGATCAATTTCGTCGGAGTCGGGATCATAGAGAGAACGGACAGCCTCGAGGTGACCGCGAAACTTAACGAGGAAGCCGTTTCGCAGGTTTTTGCTCTCGAGAATCCTCTCCGCTTGGTCGTCGACTTCTTCGATACTCTCTACCCTGACCCCACTTACACCTATCCTGTCCAGAGGCTGGGAATCTTCAGAGTGAGAACAGGACAATTCCAGAGAGAAAGTCCCTACACCATTGCCCGGCTGGTTTTTGACCTGTCTGAACCGAGATACTACACTCTGGACATCGACAGGACCGAGATCGTCGCCTCTTTCAGCAAAGGACCCGTCACCAGAGCTATTCCCGCCGTTCCCCCGGTTTCAAAGCCGGAAGTGGAAGTCCCGCCAAAGGTGGAGAAGCCTGTTGAACGTCCCCCTGAGGTCACGCGGCCGCCGGTCACTCCTGAAGTGACTCCCCCTGCGGAACGCTTCAGACCCAGGACCATTGCCGAAGAAGAGACAGGGTATTTTGGGGAAATCATCGGCGCCCTCAGGTTTAAAGACGCAGACCTGGAGGATGTCGTCCTCTGGCTTGCTGATTTCGCCGGACTGAATGTCGTCTTTGACCCGGATGTCCGGGGAACTGTCACCTGCGACTTGAGATACGTTCCCTGGGACCAGGCTCTTGACGTTATTTTAAGACCCAACAAGATGGGAAGAAGTATCGAAGGAAACATCCTCCGGATCGCTCCTGTGACCACTCTCACCCGGGAAGCAGAAGACCGAAGGAGACTGGAGGAAAGCCTGGAGCTGGCAGGACCTGTTGATACCAAATATTATGAGCTCTCCTATGCGCGGGCAAGGGATATCGAAAGTCTAATCCGCGGCAAGGTATCCAGCAGGGGAGAGCTTATCATCGACGAGCGGACGAACATGCTGGTCATAACCGATGTCAGAGACAGGTTCAACCTCCTGGAGCAGCTCATCGCCGTCCTCGACACTCCCACACCTCAGGTTTCCATCGAAGCGCGTGTCGTCGAGGCCACTTCCAACTTCGTCCGGAATCTCGGAATTCAGTGGGGAGGTCGCGGAACACTAGACCCCTACTTCGGCAACCAGACATCCCTCCAGTTCCCCAACAGAATATCCGTTGACGGCGCCCTCATCCCGCAGGGTATTTCGACCAGAGGAATCGGAGGACCCCTGGGCGGTTATGCGATAAACCTTCCTGCCCCGGCCTTCAACTCCGCCCTCGGCCTTTCCCTCGCCAATGTCATGGATACGGTCAGGATAGACCTGGCACTATCGGCCCTGGAGACCACTGGTCAGGGAAAGATCATCTCGTCCCCCTCTGTGACAACCCAGAACAACCATCAGGCTGAAATCATCCAAGGCCGGCAGATCCCTGTCCAGACCGTTGCCAACTTCACCACATCGGTCCAGTTCAGGAATGCGGCTTTAGAGTTGAGAGCCACGCCTCAGATAACGGCAGAAGGAACCATTATTATGGACGTAGAGATCCGGAACGACGCGCCGGATTTTGCCAACCTGGTCAACGGAATCCCTCCCATCACCACCCAGAGCGCAAGAACACGAGTCATGGTTCCGGACGGCGGAACGACCGTGATCGGAGGAATCTACAGGACAGAAGATTCCATCTCACGAGGAAGAGTGCCTTTTCTCCATAAAATCCCGATTCTGGGAACCATATTCAAGAATTTCTCCCGGACAAAACAGCACAGGGAATTATTGATCTTTATCACTCCCAGAATAATCCAATAACAGGGTGGAAAAAATGAAAAGAATGAAAACCTTAAAAATATTGGCTATCCTTCCCTGCATCCTTCTCCTGTTTTCCTGCGACAACATCCTCAACGACAGCCAGCAGTCCGACAGCTTACTCATCGTCGCCAAGATAAGCGGACAGACCGCTGACGGAAGCGATGCGGATTTTTATGAATCAGACGTGCGGGTGGCTAATCCGTCTCCTCCACCAGCCGAATTTATTTATGAGGACATAGCCGTTGCCACGCTGGAGGCGAAGCTCAAGGAGCCCGATTCCATACTCGGGCCTTCCTACACCAACAGAGTCCTCGTCTACGGCTACAGAGTCTCCTATACAGCCGTGCTCCCCTCAGGTTCCGCTGTCCCGGTTTCATTCCAGGGCACGCTGAATGTCGTCATCGATATCGATGCTACGGTGGATGTGACGTTCATTCTCGTCAGAGCAGCTGCCAAAACCGACGCTCCACTGGATGCCTTAGCTGGAATGAACGCCCTGCTGGTCGATGCCACGGTCACTTTTTACTGCAGGGACCTGGACGGCAAGGCAGTGAAAGGTCCTACAGGCCAGGACCCTTCAGCCACAATCTCAATAAACTTTATGGACTGGGCGGATAATTAACTCCTGTCCTCTGTATTCATCAACGCAGGATAAGCAGGAGACCGAAGTATACGGGCTCTCCCAGAAATAGCTATCAGAGAAGGCTAATCAGCTCTAAAAAGGACTATTCCTCTTCAAGATATTCACAGAAAAATTCCCCTTCTTCCGTCAATCATAGACCAGGACGGTCTTTTTTGTCCCGGCTGTCCGCATCAGGTCCCTGAGAGCATTATCCAGGATTTCTTTTCTCGACGCCTTGAGGATTACCTGGACTCTGGCTCTCCCTCTCACCTTTGCCACCGGTGCCAGGCCCGGACCCAAAATCTCGACATCCGCCGAACCCCTCTTGACCCTCTCCATGAATCTCCTGGACTGTCTGGCCAGGTTCCTCAAATTCTCTCCCTGGAACAGGATTTCCACCAAACGGGAAAAAGGAGGGTAATTCAGGAGGCGGCGAAAATTCAACTCCTCTCTGAAGAAAGACCTGTAATCACTGCTGGCAGCGAGACGTATGCTGAAATGGCCGGGCAGGGCTGTCTGGATGACCGCTTCTGCGTCCGGCCCTGGCCCGAGAAAGCTCATCATCCGGCTGACGACCCGGAATGTCCTCTCGCTGGCCCTGTAATCCGGAAGAGTCAGTATTATCTCAGGAAAGAGAATCACCACCAGAGATGCGGGACGGAGGTCCGTCTGGCGCGCCAGGAGCTGTGTCCCGACCAGGATGTCGATATTCCCTCTGTTGTAGCAGCCAAGGACGTTTTCCTGCTCGTCCCGGCTCAGGTCAGTAGCCAGAGATTTGACCCGGCTTTGAGGAAAAATTTCCCTCAATTCTTCCTCAACAGCCTCGACTCCCAGCGCTCTGCTCCGGGTCATCCGGCTGCCGCAATCCGGACAATATACCGCTACGGGAATCGAATAATCGCAGTAATGGCAGACCAGGCTTTTATCTCTCTTGTGAAAGGCCAGCGCAATGTCGCAGCGCGTACAGCGAGGCACAGAATTGCACTCCGGACAGTATATGTAAGAAGCGTAGCCCCGGCGGTTCAAAAAGACCAGAACCGACTCCTTATTCTTCAATCTCTCTGAGATACGAACAGCAAGCCTTCGAGAGATCCCTCTTCTTTCCCTCCGGCTGTCGATGATTTCAACCTTTTTTCTTTCTTTTTCCCCTTCCAGGCTCACCAGATATCCTCTCTTCCTGGCCCTGAAAAAGGCACTGACGCGAGGAAATGCCGAGCCGTAAACCAGGGTCGCACCCAGTCCCTTGGCCCTGAGCCAGGCTCCCTTCCTGGCATCGTAACTGGGGCTCTCCTGCTGGTAATACGATTCATCCTGCTCTTCATCAACAATCACCAGACCAAGGTCGTCGAGAGGAGCAAAAAGAGCCGAACGGGAGCCGACCACGACATCTGCCTCTCCTTCTTTAATTCTCAGCCACTCCAGCTCTCTCTTCCTCTCGGATAAACGGCTGTGAAGCATGGCCGCCCTTTCTCCCAGCCTTTTCTCAAACTTCTCCCTTAAAGCCTGGGTCACGCCGATCTCCGGAAGCAAAAACAATACCTTTTTTCGCATCTCCAGACTTTTTTTGATCAACTGGAAATAAACAGACTCCCGTTTATCCGCGGGGCCGTGGAGGAAGAACGGGGCAAAACTCCGGCCCTGAATCGATGTGGAGATCCTGTCCGCTGTCTGACGGGAAAGAGTATCCAGTGAAAAATCCAGCTCCAGCTGGGCCTGGCTCCCGGTCACTAATGGAGTCCGCTTTTTCTTCGTTCTCTTAATGTCTCTCCGGGTATCAACCAGGCCGTTTTTTTCAAGCCGGGACAGCAGAGCGGAGAGGCCCTTCACCTGCAGCCTCCTCTTGAGAAAAAGAAGGCTGTAACCTCTTTTCTGGAGGAAACTCAGGATCTTTCTCTCTTTTTCTGATAATGTTATATCCTCTAATGCCGCAGTTCCTTTTTCAGTCAAAGACAGCCTTGTCTGGCTTTTCAGGATAAAAGATGGCGGCAGGGAAGCCTGTAGCAGCTCTCCCCAGGATGAATAGAAATAATCGCTGAGCCTTCGGCTGAAGGAGAGGAAAGAGGAAGTGAAAACGGGCTCGTCATCCAGTATCTCCGCAATCTCTTTGAGAGGGATTCCGGGTGTCGGTCCTCTTTTCCTGAGTCCGATGATAAACCCGGTCAACATCCTCTGGGAAAAGGGAACAAGGACCCGTGAGCCGGCCTGAGCTCTATCGATGAAAGATTCGGGAACGATGTAGGTAAAGGCCTGGCTGACTGGCAGGGAAAGGATGACTTCGGCGTACAAGGTCATTTCTTGCCCAGGAAAGCCATCACTTTTTTCATGTCTTCCCAGACCATCTTTTTGAGCATTTTATTGGGCTCGTTGCGGACAAGGTACGAAGGATGAAAGGTTGGCATAACCTGAATCCTGCCGTACTCATAAAAATTTCCTCTAAGCGCCGACATCCCCAGGCGGTTGGGAACAAAGAAGTCTGAAGCCACTTTGCCTAAGGTCACCACCACCTTGGGCTTGATCATTTCCAGCTGTTCCAGCAGGTAGCCTTTGCACTTTTCGATCTCGTCCGCATGGGGAGTCCTGTTATCTGGCGGCCGGCATTTGATGAGATTGGTGATGTAGACTTCCTCCCTTTGAAAGTGCATGGCGTTTATGATCTTGGTCAGAAGCTGACCTGCTCTCCCCACGAAAGGCTTTCCTTGGATATCTTCATCGCGGCCTGGCGCTTCCCCTACGAACATCAGCTCTGTCTCCAGGTCCCCTTCTCCGGGCACAGCATTTTTTCTTGCCTGAGCTAGAGGGCATTTCTGGCAGTTCAGGATTTGCTCCTTCAGCGAAAGGTAATCGGTTTCCTGAGAAGACGAAGGCAACTCGATGAACTCAACGCCCAGCAGCGAATAATATTTGAGTCCTTCCTCGAGATCCTCGATGATCCTCTCAGCACTTTTTTCCAATGATCTCCTCGATTTTATCCAGGATGAGCTGACTGATCTCGATCTTGGTCATCTTCTCGGACCGAATCGCCCGTCCGCCGGGGAGAATAATGCTGACCTGGTTAAAATCCGACTCAAAACCGACCCGTTCATCCAGCACATTGTTGGCCACGATCATATCCAGATTTTTCGCCTTCAATTTCTTGACCGCATTCTCGGCAACATTCTCTGTCTCTGCCGCAAAGCCAACCAGGACCTTCGAGCCTTTCTTGCGGCTCAATTTCAGAAGTATATCCGGAGTGGGGACGATCGAAATTTTCTCACCCAGCTTTTCTTTTTTTATCTTTTTTGAACTGGCCTCAGCAAACTTGAAATCCGAGACCGCCGCTGCCATGATAATGATATCAGCCTTGGTGAAATGCTTGGACACCTCTTTCTCCATCTCCTCGGCGGTCTGAACCTGACTGAATTTTGCCTCCTGAGGCGGAAAAAGCGGAGATGGCCCGGAAACAAGGATGACGTCGGCTCCCCGCCGAATGGCTTCCTCGGCAAGCTCATAGCCCATTTTCCCCGAGGAGCGGTTGGTGAGAAACCGGACCGGGTCGAGGAACTCGCGGGTGGGGCCAGCGGTCACCAGGACCGTCTTTCCTTTGAGGCTCCTGCTCTTTTTGATCAGCCTCAGCCCTTCATCCACGATCCTTTCCGGAGGAGCCAGCCTCCCCCATCCTGTATCCTTACAGGCAAGATATCCCCTTTCCGGTTCGACAAATCTCACTCCGAGGCCCTTGAGTCTGCGGATGTTCTGCTGGGTCTGGCGGTGAAGGTACATGGCTTCGTTCATCGCAGGAGCGATCAGCACAGGGCAGTTGACAGCCGTATAAAAGGTTGACAGGAAATCATCTGCAACGCCAGAAGCAAACTTCCCTATGACATTGGCTGTGGCCGGAGCGACAAGGAGTAGCGCGACTTCCTTGGCCAGGGCCACATGGGCAATTCTCTCCGACTGCTGCCCCTCGAAGGGGTCGACAATCGCCTCCCGCCCCGAGAGGGCGCTGAAGAGAAGAGGAGAGATCAAACGGGAAGCGTTTTTGGTCATGATCACCTGGACTTGAAAATCCTTTTCCTGGAATCTCCGGATGATCTCACAGGATTTGTAGATGCTGATTGAAGAGGACACTCCTAAGGCGATTAAAGTCATCTCAACCTCTGGTCAATCCTCGGAAAAACTCCTGAGGATGGGAACGATCTCCTTTTTCCTGGATTCGAGACTGCATCTCCTGCTGCGGATGATCGACTCCAGGTCCTGAACAGCCTCCTCCAGTTCGTCATTGATGACGATATAATCAAACTGGGGATAAGCCCTGATGTCCTTTCTCGCCACCTCAAGACGTTCCTGGATGAATTCC
>JAOUKO010000123.1 GCA_029882525.1 Candidatus Aminicenantota bacterium
GAGGAGAATTCCTTTCTTTTCCCATAGGTTCAAATAGATGTTTGCTCTCTTGTACTTATCCTTTTCAGGATGCTCAGGATCGTCTTCTTTGCCCAGGATGATCCTGATCACATTATAAGGGTTCCTCTTGTAGTACTCTTCCTGCAACGCAGGGGTAATGCGGTCGTAGGGTTCGGTGATGACCTCTTCCAGTTTGACCTTTAGACTGTTGTATCTTAATCCTTTGAACGCTCGTATTACTGCCATTTTTCCTCCGATTGATATCTGAGCTGCAGATTCGTGACTAGGTTAATCTCTCCTTCAGGATCTTGACCACTTCCATGCCTGCCCTTGCCTGTCCTTCCTTGGCGGCAGCGCCGATATGAGGTGTGGCGATCACATTGGGATGATCTATCAAAGAGAACTCCACTGGTGGCTCCTTCTCGAAAACATCCAACGCCGCGGCTCTGACTTTGCCTGAATCGAGGGCCTTCAAGAGAGCTTTTTCGTCCACCGTCCCTCCACGAGAAGCATTGATGAGAATGACACCGTCCTTCATCATCTCGAATTCTTTATTGCTGATCATGTGTTTGGTCTTCTCGGTCAGGGGCAGATGCAGGGTGATGATGTCTGCCTGGGCAAGGAGCTCTTCCCAGGAGACCAGCTTGACATCCAGGTCTGTTTTGACTTCAATGACGTCATAGGCTATGACCTTCATCCCGAAGGCGAGAGCCCTCTTGGCGACCTCCTGTCCTATCCTTCCGACACCGATGATCCCCAGCGTCTTCTCATAGAGCTCTGTCCCGGAAAAAAGCTTTTTTTCCCATTTGTGTTCTTTCATAGAGAGGTTGGCTTTTCCATGGTTGCGGACCGCAGCGAGCATCAGCCCGAAGGTGTGCTCCGCCACTGAGATGGACGTGGCTGCCGGAGTGTTGGCCACCTGGATACCTTTTGCTTCCGCGGCCTTCACGTCGATGTTGTCCAGACCGATTCCAGCCCTGACGATGAGCTCTAGGTTAGAAGCAGCTTCGATGGCTCTGCCCGTCACTTTAGTGGCGCTGCGGACAACGGTTCCGTTGAACTCGGGGATTGTCTTGACCAGCTCATCTTCATCCATTCCGGTTTTTAAGGTGACCTCAAAATCGGGTATGGTCTTCAATTCCTCAAGGGCTTCTGAACTTAATGCGTCAGCTATGAGTATTTTTTTCATTCCCAATTCTCCTTTAACACGGCTTCTGCGGCCTTGAGAGAACCGCCGTGCTCGAATTCATAACCCAACTCGGAAAGAGTCATCTCCAAAGCAGAGAGCGCGGTGATGATGTCGAATCCGCCCATGTAACCCAGGTGGGCGATCCGGAATATCTTACCTTTGTAGGGGTCCTGACCGCCGGCGATATAAGCCATGTACTTTCCCTGCATGGTCTTGACCAGCTTGACGCCGTCGATCCCGGCAGGAACCTTTATGGCTGTAAGTATGTTTCCCGGGTTTTTGGAGAGAAGCTCCAGCCCGATGGCTTTAGCTCCTGCTCGAGTCGTATCTCCTAGGATGCGGTGGTGTTCAAAGAGCTTTTCCAGCCCGATGGATCGGATAATGTCCAGGCTTTTCTTCTGCTGGATGATAAGAGAGACTGCGGGTGTCCAGGGAGTGGTCTTCTTTTCCAGGTTTTTCTTGTAGGCTTTGGCGTCGAAATAGAACTTGGGCAGGGTCGATTTTTCCACAAGATTCCAGGCTTTGGGACTGAAGGCGATATAGGCCAGTCCGGGAGGGATCATGAAAGATTTCTGGGACCCTGCGGTCATGATGTCCACTTTCCAGTCGTCCATCGGACAGGGAGTGGCGCCGAGGCCGGAGATCCCGTCCACTGCCAGTATGGCCTCTGTTTGGGCCACGACCTCTCCGTAACCCTGGATGTCATACACGGTCCCGGATGAAGTCTCGGAGAGAGTGGCGAAGACGGCCTTTATGCCGGGATTGGATTTCAGCTCGTCAGCGAGCTGCTCCTTGGTGAACAAATCCCCCCACTCCAGCATGATTTCCTTGACTTCGATTCCGTAGGCGCGGCAGATCTTTCCCCACCTCTCGCCGAATTTTCCTCCGTTGATCGTGATCACCTTGTCGCCAGCATTGAGGGTGTTGATCACGGCTGTTTCCATGGCGCCGGATCCGGATGAGGTGAGGATGAAAACATCTTCTTTTGTCTCGAAGACATACTTCAGCCCTTCAATAACTTCCATGAAGATCGCTGAGAATTCAGGCGTTCGGTGGTGGATGATGGGCTCAGCAGCAACACTGAGTGCCTGTTCAGGAACAGGAGTAGGGCCGGGGGAGAGAAGATAGTATTTTTTTATCATATCAGTCCTCCTTTAAATATAAAATCGCAAGACTCTTTCTCAGAAGAGTGGTCCTTTCCTCCAGTTGGAGAAATCTTGCCCGTTGTCAATATCTAACAGGGTGAATTCGCAAGATGACTAAAGGAAAAACCAACAATCTAAATTAGCAGAATTTAGAAGATCAGTCAATCAAAGCTGGATCAATATCTCTGTCAGCAAAGCTGTCCTCTCGATGAGCGAGGGAAGAAGAAGATGCTCGTTTTCCGCATGGATGCCTTCTCCATCGGGCCCCAAGCCGTCCAATGTGGGGAGTCCCATGCTGGAAGCTATGGAGGCATCCGAACCTCCACCGGTTTTTCCGGATTTGAGTTTCATGTTCATCGCTGAAGCGATTTTCTGTACCTGGGAGAATAGCTCTGCCGATGCCTCTGTTTTTTCCATAGGCGGAGTCGAACTTTCAGTGGAAAATTTCAATCGAGCACCCTTGAGCACCGGCATTAGCTTCTTGAGTTCAGCGACTAGCCAGTCTTTCTGTTGGTTTTCCCAGAACCTGATATCCAGGATAGCCCAGGCATTCTCGGCGACGATGTTCGGCTTCTCACCACCCTCGATCACACCAATGTTCACAGTAATCTCTTGCTTTTCGAGTCCTTTGATCCGCAAAAGCTGCTTGATCAATTCTTCTATGGCGTTTATGCCTTTGTCTGGAGTCCCAGCGTGAGCGGCTTTCCTCTGGCTTCGATGCGGACGACAAGTCTCCCTTTTCTCTGAGTCTTCAAGGCTCCTCCTGGAAGAGAAGGTTCCAGGCAGAGCACATAAGTTGATTTCTTGCAGAGGTTCCGGATGACTTCGTAGGAAGCGTCGCTCCCGATCTCTTCAGCAGAATTGATGAACACGGCAATCTTTTTTTGAGGTTGGATGTTCAGCTCGTTGAAAGCCTTCAGGGAAGAGAGAGTCATGACCAGGCTGGCTTTCATATCCAGAACCCCAGGACCGAAGACTTTCTCTTCTGATACATAGAAGGGCATTTTGTGGAGTTTTCCCACAGGCCAGACTGTATCAATGTGAGTGAGGAGCAGGATCTGTTCGGTTATTATTTTAGGAGCAGGATGAGGAAATTCGGCGACATACAGGGTCCCGGTCTCTTTCTGAGGAATGCGAATGATATTTACCCCTATTTTTTTAAATTCTTCAATCACAAAGGAGGAACAGGCATCCACAGCCTTTTTATCACCGGAAGGGGATTCACGGCTGACCATTTCCTTCAAAAGGTTGATCATTTCCCCCTTTCGGGACTTATAATAATGGTAAAAGTCCATTCTTTTTCCCTCCTCTGGAAGGGATAACTTTAACACAGTGAGAACGTAAATGCATCTTTTTTATTGGGTGCGCAAGTGTATCTATTTCCGCGATGAGGGAAGGGATACATCTGACTTGATGGGGAGGTGCGGCCACGGTTCCTCTGCATCCGGAGCCCATGAAGGAGGGTGGGAGGGTCTTGGCTAGGATCGAGAGGAACCAGCGCCTAAGAAGATTACATCTTCATAATTCACCTGGATTATTCACGAGTCGAGGTTGCTGCAGACGGTGTTGCGAGAAGCGAAACGACAGCGGCAATCTCAAGTTTTTAGCGATACAGAATGAGATCGCCACGCTTTGCCCGCGAGAGCAGTAGGTTAGGTCGAGTTATCTTTGTAGGACAGAAAAGACAGCAAGGCGGTAAATATCATTGAATAACGCATGGCAATCCTTCTACTGCCTCTCCTGGAATCTATAGCTAATGATGAAATAATGTGGGATGAGCTTGATCGTTGGATCTGCGAGCTCCGGTTTCAGTTCATTCCTACTGCAAAAACGAGGCACCTTTTTACCATCAATAATCTCATCCCACTCTGATCCATAGAAAAGCAGAGGAATGGTTTTGTTGACCTCAGTCTCTTGCTGAGAGAAACGAACCCAATAGTGTTTTCTGCTGAATTCCTTGGCGATGTGAAGTTCCTTCCAGGTACTGACATGATTTGTTGAGATGTAAAGGTGAATGGTGTCGTAGGTATTGTTGAGAACCTTGGTGAGGAACCGAAAGTAATTGATGTGTTTTGTCACAAAGATCTTATCATCAGAGTACTGCCGGAACTCGGTTTCATGGGCAAGAAGAGTATCAACTCTTTTCAAACCTCCAGTTTGGGTAAACTCGTCAACGAAGACGTAGAAATCATAATTCTTGTTGAAAGAATTCACGCTGAATTTGAAGATGTCAATTCCGGCAAACTGTAGAGCTTCGATCACATCTTCGTGTGTTATATCCTTGAAGTCTTTGTTAAACTGTGAATAGGAATTTGCGGTCCCAAGGAGAGCTACAATGAGAAAAACAAAAGAGAGTCGGCCAGCTTTCATGAGGAAGCCCTTTAATTGTTGCCTAACATCCAATATGGCATATTTCCGGGCATTACTCTTCACACGATTGTTAATCTTTTCTTTAAATTTAGAACTTTTGAGCCAATCAAATTCCGCCATATCCTCCTCCTTTTTAGTTTTATTTTAAAGAATTTGCTTTTGGTGTTTGCCACAAATCCTTCACCATTTTCCGTAATTTTCACCCCCTGACATACTGAAATAAGAATATCACATCCAAAACGACAAGTTCAACGGCTGGAAAAGCGAAACAAATCAGCCGAGACCTACAAATTGCTCGATGATCGGAGGATGAGAAGGAGATGACATTGGAAGAATTGTCGAGTCAACAAAAGATTCTTCTCAGCATCATGCTGTGGGAGTATTTGGAGAATAATTCAGGTTAACTGTCATGGAAATAGGAATGCTTCCCTTTGGCGCTGACTGCGCTCAGGTCAGCAAAGATGTGATCTTCCCATAAAGAGCAGACAATCCATTGACCAGCTTACCCACGGCTTTCTGTTTAAGCTTGACGGCCTGAAAACGGCAGACCTCATGACAGCACATGCAGTGGATGCACAGGGATTTGTCAATGCGGACCGAGCTTTTCTCCAGCTGGGCGGCGCCAACAGGACATATATCCACACACTCCAGGCAGGAAGTGCAGTTCTTGGTGAAGATCTCAGGGATAAATATCAACTGATCCTGGATGAAGGCGTGGAGGAAAGCCGGGATCTTTCGGCGCAGAATTCCGACAGCCAGCGCTGAATGTTTAAAGCTTCTGTCTTCCACATCCTGGATGTTTGCCCCGAGAATCTCGAGGTCCTCGAGCCTGCCGATTCCCAAGCCCCTTTCATGGGCGAGCTGGTTGGTGTAAATGCTCAGAGGATTAAACCCGGCTATTCTCGAGGCTACTGCGTCCACGGCAACAGCATCTTTTGAGGCGATGACAGCACCTACATTCTTCGGGTTTCCTTGGCCAGGCCCTTCTCCTTCCATGGCTATTATCCCGTCCATGACTGTCAGATGAGGTGGGACGCAGGCGAAAATATCCACGAGCATCTGACTGAAGACATCACTGCGGATAAACTCGCGGTGGTACCTGTGGCGGAGCCCGTGGGGAATCACCCCGAACATGTTCTTCACAGCACCCGTGAAAACCGTAAAAGAATGAGTCTTCAGTTTTGGCAAGTTCAGGATAAAATCTGTATCGAGAAGGAGCGGCGAAATGTAGGTTTTCTTCAGGACTTTGCCAGCACAATCCATTTCCCGGAATCCTCCCTCCCTCAAGTTGACCAGACGGACATCAAGCTCTTCACAGACCTGGCGGTAGCCTGAGACGAGAAAGCCGTCTTTTCCCTTGGACTGGATGTCATCTCCGACTGTTATCTCCACATCGAGCTGTTTCAACAGGCTCAGGACTTCCCTCGTAAAAGCGGGATGGGTGACAATGGCCTTATCAGGAGTCGAAGGAGGGGAGAGGTGATTGATCTTGACAAAGACTTTGCTTCGGGGCTTGATGATGCTCTCTAAACCACCCAAATAAAAGAAACATTTTTCCAGGATATTCCGCAGCCTATCACTCTTGTAATCTGTATGCCTGAGGAGTGCGACCTGAGTTTTCTTCATGACCCTCATTATAAACAACAAATGTCTTGAAAGCGAGAAAGCGTCTCAGATGAATTGACAAGAGAATTTCGGTTTATTAATGTGTAGACGGTGAACATCTGGTTTTTTCTCGGAGAGCTTTCCTTTTTCGTGTTGCTCTTTTTCTTCTTTATCTTTTCAATCTACAGCCTCATCGAGAGAGAAAAGAGAGCTTTCTGGAGGAGTGCATTTTTTTTCGTTGTCCTGGCTGTGATTAAATTTGCCTTCTATCTTTTCGAGCCTCGATTGAGGCCCTGGCTGTTTGGTGTCGTGTTCATCCTGTTTCTGATTGGCCTTATCCTTCTTCTTGTCCCTTCTCTCAAGAAAAGCTCCGTTGAGATCGTCGGCAAACAGGAGAGAGTCGATGAGAGAGATGTCATTTTTGCCCGCTTTGACCTCGTCGAAGGCACAGAGAATTTTGATGACTACTATCGACGAAAACCTGAATACAGGAAGATCGATGATAAGATAAGAAAGATACCTGACATCCTCGCCCCTTATCATTTTGAAAAAAATCCCGCTCTCTTTTCTCTGGCCACAGCCGAGTTCGATTTCCTAGAACACCAGCTGACACAAGTTCAGGGCGAGGAGTTTTCCGAAAGAGCGGGCGGCTTGCCTCCGGAGAATACCATCCTTATCAAGAAGATCTTGAAATACCTCGGTTCTGACCTCTGCGGGGTGTGCCTTCTGGACAGCGCTTTTGTTTATTCCCATGTCGGCCGGGGACCGGAACCCTACGGCCAGGAGATAACCTTGCCCCATAAGTATGCTGTCGTCTTTGCTCTGGAAATGGACCTGGAAATGGTCGCGTCTGCGCCAAAAGCCCCGGTCATCGTGGAGACCGGAAAAAAATACGTCGAGGCTGCAAAAATCTCCATCACGCTTGCCCGGTTCATCCGCCGTCTGGGGTACCCAGCCAGAGCTCATATCGCGGGCAGCAATTACCAGGCCATGCTTCCTCCGCTGGCTTGGAAAGCCGGATTGGGAGAGTTGGGCAGATTGGGGATTCTCATCACTGCGAAATACGGGCCAAGGGCCAGGTTGGGCCTGGTCACTACAGACCTTCCTTTGGTTGAGGACAGTCCGAGAACGCTGGGAGTCCAGCAGTTTTGCCAGAAGTGCCAGAAATGCGCCCGCAACTGTCCCTCCCGGGCCATTCCTTACGGAGACAAGTCCGAGGAGAACGGGGTCATGAAGTGGGTTCTCAACCGTGAGGAGTGCTACAGATTTTGGAGGAAAGCGGGAACGGATTGTGCGCTGTGTATCTTCGTCTGCCCTTACAGCAAGCCGGCTAACACCTTCCATAATTTTATCAGGAAGATTACGGAAAGCTCGTCTGCGGCTCAGAATCTGTCCATCCGGGCGGATGATCTCTTCTACGGCCGTACTCCCCGCCGGAGAGCCTCCCCCCTTGGAATCTAATATTGATGCAGTAATTCGTGTTGCATCCTTTATTGAGCGGGCCTGGATGCCGCCCTCCAGCCCCCGTAGCGGAGGGGGGGCCCGTCGGCTTATCCGACGGGGGGAACCGACGGGACTGGTTCCCTCGGGGTCCGGGGGCTGAGGGCGGCTTCAGGCCGCAAAGAGATTGTAACCTTATTTACTGCGTTTATATTAGGGTCTACTGAAAAAAGATTTTGTACTTTCTTCAGT
>JAOUKO010000468.1 GCA_029882525.1 Candidatus Aminicenantota bacterium
CGACCTGACCCTGGGAAGGAGTACTTTCTGAAAATAAGTTTCACTTCAGGAGTGGAAACTCCGTTATTGCCCAGAGGCCATGAAGTGGCCTGGGAACAGTTGAGATTGCCCCTGTTCCTGCCTGCTCCCAAAGTTGACATCAAGAAATTTCCCAAGCTGTCCCTGAATAAAAGGGGACAGCACATTGAGATCAAAGGCCGTGACTTTAGTGTCGCGTTTCGTAAAAAGGACGGGGAAATCTCTTCGTTCGTATTCAAGGGCACCCCGCTTATCCAAAACGGACCTGTGCCCAATTTCTGGCGGGCCCCCACGGATAATGATTTCGGTTGGAACATGCCTCAACGCCTCAAGATCTGGAAAGAGGCAAGCGCGAGAAGAACAGTCGACAAAGTTATTGCGAGGCGGCTGAGCTCCAGAGAGATTCAGGTTGAGGTGGAATCAACGGTTCCTGCAGGAGAATCGAAGTGCTTCACGACTTTCAGGGTCCTGGGGAGCGGGGATATCATTGTCAATCACAGGTTCGTTCCCTCTCATTCAGACCTGCCAGAGATGCCCCGGTTCGGAATGAAGATGACGCTTCCGCTCGAGTTTGAAAACATAATGTGGTACGGAAGAGGGCAGCATGAGAATTACTGGGATAGGAAAACCGGAGCTGCCGTGGGAGTATATGGCGGAAAGGTCATGGACCTTTATCACCCTTACGTTCGTCCTCAGGAAAACGGTAACCGGACCGATGTCCGCTGGCTGGCGGTGACGAACGATCAAGGCATAGGATTGCTGGCTGTGGGCATGCCCTTGCTCAGTTTCAGCGCCCACCACTTCATCGATGAGGATTTTGACTCGGGCCTTGAAAAGCGGCAGAGACATACCTATCATCTCAAAAAACGGGACTTCATTACACTGAGGCTGGATTATAAACAGATGGGAGTTGGCGGTGATACCAGCTGGGGGGAGCGGGCGCGCCCCCATCCGGAATACAGACTGCCGGTCAAGGAGTATTCCTACAGTTTCAGGCTGCGCCCTTTTTCCCGGAAAGCGGAGACACCCATGGCTTTGAGCAAGCAGATGTTCTGAGTCAGTCAAGCGTATAGATGTTTTACAAATTTCGGTAATGCTATTAATAATTATTTTCAGATCAATGACTGCAGACAGTATCGAAAAAAGACTCAAGATTATTCCAATACAAAGAGGGTTATGATGAGAATAAACACATTTAAATTATGGACGGCTCTGGCCTTGACCCTTATCATTCTGGCCGGATGCTCTCTTTTAGGGGAAAGGAAAAGATTCCAGAGCTCCTGGCAGAAGACTTATGACCGGACCTGGGTGGGGCCAGACTGCTGGGCAAACCGCCTCCAGGATTGGCGGGTAGCGAATGGAAGGCTGGAATGTGTGGAAGGCGCAAGCAGTAAGCCGATGCGGACCGTCCACCTTTTGACACGGTGGTTGAGTGAGAAAAAAGGCTATCTGAGAATGAGAGTGTTGTCCGGGCTGGTTAAAGAGACGGATGAGGTATCGCCGGATGCGAAAACCGGCTTCCTTGTGGGGGCCGGAAAAGGGTTGGATTACCGGGCTGCGGCTCTGATCCACCACAGTCATGGCCCTGGAGCCGGTCTGTTTGCAGGAATGGACTGTCAGGGTAATCTGTTTGTCTATGATTTCGCTGAGGACAGGTTGATTATTGAAGCCAAGGGAAAGAGCAGCATGCAAAAAATCAAGCTGGAGCTGACTGCTCGGCCAGACGGACCTAAATACAGGTTGACTTTGAAGGCATCTCATCCTGAGACCGGGGAGAACCTCAACTCGTTGACTTTAGGCGAGGTTGATCCAGAGCGTCTGAAGGGGAACCTGGCCCTGGTCTCCCATGCCGGCACTGGCCATGGCAATCATCGGTTCTGGTTCAAGGACTGGAAGGTATCGGGAAGCAAGCTGGCGCATAATCCTGACCGTTCGTGCGGACCGGTTCTCAGTACCCAGCATACGCTGAGCCGAG
>JAOUKO010000124.1 GCA_029882525.1 Candidatus Aminicenantota bacterium
CAAAAGACTTGCGGCAAGGGCAAAAACAATCCCGAAGGAGGCAAGAACACCCAGTTGTCTGGCCGGGATGGCGATATGGCCGAGAAGACAGAGCATCCCGGCAATGGTTGTCAACCCGGTCAGCAACACAGGCAGGCTCAGGCTCCGGAATATCCCCTTAGCCAGCTCTCTGTTGGTCTGAGGATTTCCTTCGACGTTCAATTCTTGATATTTGGCGATGAGATGGATACCATAGTCATTGGCTACGGCAATCAAAAAAATGGGAACGATAATGGTGATGACATGTATCTTCCATCCGATCAAAGGAATTATGCCTACCGAAACCATAATGGACATGACGACCACGGCAAAGGGCAGGAGAACACCCCTCAGCTGTCTGAAACAGACAAAAAGGAAGATGAGCATGATCAGCAGGGCAAACGGTATGAGCTTGCGAAAGTCTCCCTGTATGCTCCTGGCGACCATAACCCGTGTTTCCGGCAGTCCCCCGATGACAATCTCTTCCTCTCCTGGATTCTCTTCAACAAGCTTTTTGACCTCTCCCACGATGAAGCTGTCCTCGACATCAGCTTTCAGGAGGGCAATGACAGCGGTCAAGGTGAAATCCTTGGAGACCACCGAACCGTAGACCAGGTCATTATCCATGATCTCCCTTCTCAGCTCCTCCTTTTCCTCCTCTGTTCGGGGAATATTCTTGACGGCCGGGTTGACGATCATGGCACCCTCTTCGCCTTTAATGCTTTTCAGCTCAAAAAGGGAAAGCACCTTGTCCACGCCTTTGATTCTCTTCATCTGCTTGGATAAGGCCTCAGTCCGCTTGAGCGTTTCTGGGTTGAGCACATCATCCGTCTTAATAATCAGCATCAGCATCTCTGTCCCGCCGAATAGCTCATCGATCTTATCCGTGTTGACCCGGGATTCCAGATGAGCGGGGAGCATTTTTTTTATATCGGATTCTATCTCAGCCTTTGGAATTCGAGTGGCGAAGAAGACGGCTGCAAGAATAAAAACGGGAATGACCACCCAGCGGAATTTTACGATCAAATCGGCGAGTATTTTCATGTTTTTCCCCTCTTCTGCATTTGTTTTTTTGCCGCGATACCCTGGATCCCGGATAAAAACAGCGTGGCGATAGTTTCCTTGAATTCCTTATAATAGGCGTCGTCAAACTTGACTTTAAAGACGTTCTTCAAGATCGACCTGATCCTGAAGTTCATGAAGACCATGGAGATCAGGCTGGGTCCGATCATGCCCAGATGGTAGATATCCTCCGGGTCCAGGCCGAATCTCTTGATAAGCCCGCTCATGATGCCGATCATCTGGGTTATCTTCTCCACCTTGAGCTCGGCCAGCTCAGGAAGGTCGAGGGGGAGCTCGTTGTAGGCGACTATGGCCAGTTCGGTATTCTCCCTGACAAAGTCGACCATATGGCCGATCAATCTCCTTATGCCCTCTTCGGTGGTTTCTTCTTCTGTGACCGCATCCCTTAACATTTGTGAATACCGCTCAAAAAACTCCTCTAGAATAGCCTTCAGTATTCCGACCTTTCCTTCGAAATAGTAAGAGATCATGGCAATGTTGACATTCGCCTCTTTGGTAATCTCCCGGACGCCAACAGCCGCAAAGCCCTTCTGAACAAAAAGGGAAATCGCTGCCTTCAGGATTCTCTGCTTGGGTTCCAGAGCACTGTTCTCAGCCATTGCTCCCTCCTCTTCAAAAGGAAATCCTGAGCTCGGCAAAGAGAGAGCTCAGATGGTCCTCTATGAAGTCAAAGAGTGTGTCATTAGGTCCAGAGTAAAGCTCGCCTCCCAGAGTAAAGGTCAGAGCGTCCGTGATATCGTAAGCCATTTTCGGCCTGAAGAGGAATTCTTCCGTCGTTATGTTCGCCAGTCCGACGATTTCGAGGTTCAGGGTCTCATGGAGAAGATTCCAGCCCAGCCGACAGGAGAGAGAGTGAGTGTCTTCATACAGTTGGGAAGAGATGATCCTGTTTTTGAGCTCGAGCTCGTACGCCTGTGCGGGCAGAAAAAATAAATCTACAAGAGGGACAAAATCGAAGACATGCTTTCCGATGTATTGGAAGATGATGCTGAAATTGCCCGGAAATTCCTTATCTACGCCGAGAACATATTGGAGTTCTGGATTGGGAATATGAAAAGAAATGCTGTAGTCTTCTACGGGATCTCTGTATCCAATTTCTCCTCTGAGACCGAAAGAACCGGCCACCGTTGTCGAGAAATCGGCTCCGAAGACATTCACCCTGTAGGATTGGAGCATGATACTCATTGCCCCGATTGGATCAGACGGGTCTGGTGGAGCTACTGAAATACCTGGAAAAAGACTGTGGCCGTTGAAAAAGGAGAGCGAGCAGTCGAAAGCCGCCAATTCAAGGTTCAGCTTGGCAGCGACAGCGCCGTTCTTCAGCCTGGCATCCGGATAGTCAGGATCGTCAAGGGTAATCCCCCACGGAAAGGGGATGAGGTTTGTGGGAACGACTGAAGACCTGAAAAAGGGCACCCAGATCAGCTCTATCCTTAACGGATGGGCGTTGAAAAAAGTCCGGAGGAGAAAGTTGGCTTCTCTCCTGTCATCCTCATCAGGGGAGCGGGCGAGCATGTTCTTGGGAGTGATGTTGTCGGTAGGATTGATACCGTCAGCCCGGCCCCAGGCCACGATCTGGTGCCCGATCCTGAAATCGAAGGGGCCAACGTAGGCGCTGACATAGGCTTCCCGCAGGTTGATCTCAGACAGGTAGTCATTGAATTCATATCCTCTCCGAAAGCGAACCTCTGCAAAAGCGCTGCCAAAGCTGCTTTTACTCGCCTTGAGTTTTAGCGAGAATTCCCCATACCCGCTTTTTATGTCGGCCAGATCCCTGTCCGGTACTTTGCCTAGATATAACGCGCTGCGCAAATAGCCGTTGAGCTCGAAGGCTTTGTCTTGATCTTCCTCTTTTTCTGCCTCCTCAAAAAGACTCTGGGCTGAGAGGTCTAAGGAAAAAAGCAGGATGAGAACCAGACCAAGGCATTTGATTTTCATGACAGCCTCCTTAAGCCGCACATATTAATCAAACGTTTGTTCATGATATTTATTAATATAATAATTAAACAAACGTTTGTCAAGTTTTTATGGGATTATCAGCCAACAAAACAGAGGATTAGAAGCTAACTTTAGTGAGCTAGCCTTTTTAAGCCTGATAGAACAAATGCACTCATGTCCTCGGGATTTGTTCCCTATTCCACTTTATCCGTTTTTTTATCAACGGATTTTTCTTCTCCGTCTCTCTCTAAAGACTTGAAGAATCATGCCTGTTTTACGGATTGTCCTGAAGAATAACTTCATAGCCTTCGCGAATGGGGGGTGTCTTGTAAAAGGTGATGAATTTGGCTACCACTTCCTGGTAGAAGCGGTCCCGCTCGTTAGCCAGGGCATCTTCCTCGCTTTCCCAGAAAGTGATGAAAACGCCATTTCCTGTCTTTCGGTCGGCGAGAGCATAGACTCCTCTATAGCCTTTAAGCGACCTCGTTGTCGGAAGAACGGTCTCTTCATACCGTTTTTTGAATTCATCGATCCTATCCGGAGAGATTCGAGATATGGTCAGACGCGCATACATAGATCTCCCTCCTTTTATTTCATTCCATGTTCTTTTTCCCCGATTAATGCCTTAAGAATATATAAACAGCGAAATGAGATGTCAAGAGAAAACATTTACTTGACAATACTGCTTTACTGTTATATATATGTATAACAGTGAGAGCCGAACAGAAAAGATACTTCGATATCAAGGTTGAGGTCAAATCCGCACTCCCTGTCTACGAGCAAATCAAAAGAGCTATTAAAATCGCTATTCTCTCCGGACGGCTCGAAGAGGGCGACCAGCTGATGTCGATCAGGGAACTGGCCTTAAAACTCCAGATCAACCCCAACACCATTATCAAGGTCTACTACCAGCTCGAGATAGAGGGGTTTGTGGCATCGCGGCCGGGAGCCGGATATTTTGTCAAACTGGACAGTAAAAAGCTTCAAAAAGAAAGACGCGAACTGTTCGAGAAAGCCACCGATGAGTACATCTCCAAAATTACAGACATGGGGTATTCCCTGGAAGATATTATTCAAGAAATTAACCTCAGAAAAAAGGAGACATCATGACCGAAGCATTGATCGGAGCCAACGTGCTCTGCGCACTCATCTCCGCCAAATGGGCTTTGGACTTAGGATTCAGTGAAGGACGTCAGCTATTGTACCTGATAGGTGGATTGCTTCTTGGCCCGCTTATGCTGCTCATCCTCTACATCCGCCTCCAGTACAAACACAGAGCAGAAAAGAAGCTCCAAAAGCAGGCATCTTAAAAGAGTTAATAAATAGGTCGCTGCGTCAGCATTTTGACTGTATACAAACTCCCGAGCGCGCAGGATTTTCGAAACTTAGAAAAAGGACGAAAACATGGGATTAAAAACATGAAGGAGCAAGCCAATGATAAGCATTAAAGACTTATTCTTCAGTTATGGGAAATTAAAAGTCTTTCAAAAATTCAGTCTTGACGTGCCTGAAGGTGAAGTTTGCCTGATCACAGGGATCAACGGAGTCGGCAAAAGCACCCTGCTGAGGTTGATCGCCAAAGTTCTTCGTCCGGCAGGAGGAGAAATCATCTTCGATAAGAAACTGGGACAGGACCCCAGGCACAAGATCGGATTCATATCGGATATACTTAGCCTGTATGACAGCCTGACTGTTGCTCAACCATCGATTTCCACAAGTCAGTCTACAATTTATCCCGGTTCGATGACTCTCTTATCCGTCACACAAAGATTGGTCTCGATCAGAAAATCAAAGAGCTGTCCACAGGACAGAAGACGATTTTTCACCTGAGCCTCATTCTTTCCACTGAACCTGAGGTCCTGCTGATCGACGAGATCATCCACTCCATAGATGCTTACCTGCGGAGGATTTTTCTCGAGCAGCTGATCCAGCTCCAATCCGAACGCCAGCTGACCATCATCATGGTCAACCTGAACTTCCATGACATCGAACACATGGTGGAGCGGGTGATCCTGCTGAAGGCGGGCAAAATCGCTGTCGACGAAAAGATCGAGGCCCTCAAAGCAAAAGTCAAAAAGGTAATTTCGGCAGCGCCGCCTCAATCCGTTCCTGTTCTTTCGAGAATTGACTATTCCGGTCATTCTGAGTTTTTTGTATATCCTTATGAGGCGAAGCTCAGGGAGGAGATTGAGGGCGAGGTCGTGGATATGGACCTGACCGGGATCGTCAGCGCTTTTATCGGAGGCGAATATGCTTAAGAAAGAGATTTCCGATTCTTTAAAAACATTGATTCTCTGCTTGCTGCCGCTTCTTACTGTTCCACTAGCGTACGTCTTCGATAGGTATGTGATACATTTTGGTTGGACATTTTCAGAGATCTTCAAATTCGGATTTCTCATAACGCTGAGCGCCTATCCCATTGCCGCTGGGTTGACAATATTCCAATCGGAGAAAAAAGACAGGGCATTCGAGTATCTGTTCTCCTTGCCTCTCTCCAGGTTTCAGATCCTCATGTATAAATTCCTTCCCCGCTTGGTGCTTCTGTTGATATTGATTATTGTTTCAACTCTTTTCTCAGTGTATGCAAACATCTGGATTAACGGATTTAACCTGGTTGTCTTGTTTTTAATCTCCACAGTCTTGAGCATTTCCTTCGCTTCATTAGCGATAGGATTTATTGGCGTTTCTGCATTTTTCTATGTCTACTATCATTTCTATCGAACCATACATACGATCTTCATTGGCTTGAAACCTGAATTAATGGATCCATTTTCCCTTGCTGCACTCTTTTACAACCTGTTATCAGCAGTCTTACTTCTGACACCGTTGGGAATCGCGTTCTGGATTACCTTTAAAAAAATGGATGTGAAACCATTGAAGCTCCAGATGAAATCTTATTATCTAATTGTTCTACCCACGCTTATAATCTTTATTGCCTTCATCATTATATTTTTCAAAATGTATTTGTCTTCAATGTAATGAAAACTCAATTGATTGATGAGGTGAAAAAAGTGAGGAAGGAAAAGCGTATTTCGAGCTCAGTAACTCAGTAATACCCCAGAATATTATAGAAATTCTCGTTGGATATAAATACATGATAAAAAGCTCAAAAAAGGGGGATAAAAATGACTCAAAAAATCCATTTTCTTTTAGTTTTCATCGTCGTGATTCTTTTGGCCCTGATCTGCCTCCCAAAAGAGACGACTACATATGAGAATACCTCAATTCAAAAATCTGAAGATGTTGTTGTTATTTCCAACCCAAAGACGCCGGCCCATAAAATGCGGATTGTCTTTCAAGAGGAACTGACTATAGGCGAGTTCGAGGGTGATGAAAATTACATGTTCGGCGGAAGCATTTATTTCAATACCGACGATGAAGGGAATTTTTATGTGGTTGATGCGGACAACCACAGAATCCAGAAATACGATCCAGAAGGAAAATATATCCTCACTATCGGCAGAGAAGGCCAGGGACCAGGGGAGTTTCGCAGTTTCTCTTTGCCTCGATTCGACAAAGATAACCGCCTGTACATAACTGACGGATCAAACCGAAGGATTTCCTTTTTTGATAAGGATGGCCAATATCTCAAACAGATACGCATGCAGGAAAGATATGAGAATCTTCATATCAATTCAAAAGGCTTCATCGTGGCAAACAAGTGGCAAATGGCTCAGGAAGGCAATGCCCAGAAACAAACCCATCTGTACGGTCTATTTGACAGCGAGTTTAATCAAGTGCAGGAACTGTTCAAAGACGAAATCGAAACGCCCCTGCCAACAGGAAGGGACGCATCTTCATTGGGAGATTTCATTGCTAGAACATTCAGCATACTGGCATTCAGACCTCAGGTTATAATCACCCTGGCTAACAATGACTTCATCTACCTGGGTTTCCCGGATAAATACGAGATAATTGTTTATTCCCCGGAAGGAAAACCAGCAAGAAAAATCACCAGAGATTACGACCCTTTGCCGGTGAATGAAAAGGACAAAGAAAGCTTTCTCAAAATTGTCAGTGAGCAAGCTCTGTCCCTTCCAATTTTTACCGATGATATAAAGAAAATAGCCCTTCAAAAGATAAAATATCCTAAATATAAGCCTGCCTATCAGAGTTTCACTTTGATGGAGAACGGCTGGCTGGCTGTGATTGTTGATTCCGTAAAAGACGAATATACCCTTATCGACATTTTTGACCAGGAAGGAAAATACATTGCCCAGTTTAAGACATCGGTACCTGCTGAAGGGATTCTGTCTGCATTATTATTCTTTAAAAATGGAAAAGCTTACACCGTAGTCACAGAGGATGAATACTGGCTTGTCAAAAGGTATAGTATCGAGCTTCAAGAATTCAAAGGAAACGAGTGGGTTAAAAGCAGTATTAAGCTGAGATGAATGCATGTAATCTTTGTATCCAATTGCAAAAAAGACATTTTCTCTGTAAATAAACCCGGCTGTCCATCTGTATACATTCACTACAGGTGTCCTCTTTTGAGAACTTTAACTCTCTCATATGGCCCCCTCTTTCTGGGGAGTTTCATGGCATAAAATTTGCATTCATTTTATGCGGCAGAGTACAATTAATGAGTAACACGCTCAGGAAATAAGCTTTGAGGAAAACAGCTCGAGGGTGACCATCCCGATGGAGTAAAATCCGATGAAGCGAGCAAGGATATCTGTCTGCCTTATTTTAGTAATTTTACTCACTATCTCGTCTACCTCCATTTCTAGCCAGAGCACTGACCCAAGCTCGAAAGACCAAGCCGAGCTGGAAGAAATCCTCCAGAAATGCGGCGACTACTGTCACAGATTGGCCAATTCCGCACTAGATTTCGTCTGCATAGAAAAAATAAAAGAAGAAATGTTCTTTCACCCCCAAATGCTTGTATCTCAATTGGGCACCCGCTATA
>JAOUKO010000469.1 GCA_029882525.1 Candidatus Aminicenantota bacterium
ATTTCCGGGCAAGGGCTTCGGTTAGCACAATCGTGTTAGGAGACTTGAGACATGTTTCCATGTCTCCCTGCAGGAGAGGATAAGTGAATACTTTGAGAATACTCACGTCGGCAAAAACTATCCTCTCCTGATAAAACCGTTTGTCACCATACCTGAACAACACTTCCGGCAACGGAACAACACGCACGAAGTCTTCGATCTCCGGGTATTCCTCCTTGAGTCTTGGACCGAGAGCAGGAGAAGTGGGAGCGTAAAGAAGAGGCTTCCCAGAGGTGACATAGTTAGAGCTGATCCGGTAAATACGGTCGGCATTCTCATGGTGTTGATCATAGGTCAACTCGTTCCTCAGGAATAACATGGTGATGATACAGCAGGCGATACCCGTGGAAAGCCCGAGAAAATTCAAAAAATAATGAAACTTATCTCTTTTTATGAGGCGTGAGGTAAAAACCAGATAGTTTTTAAACATGACCATACTCCATAAAAAGTGATTTTTGTAGTATGAAAAGATGGATTTGAAAGCCTGCAACCTGTACCAAAGACGGGCTTTGGCCACGCCCTTTTCTTCAGCGATGCTGTGGTAGACTTCTTCCAGATCGCCGATGGTGGTAAAGATGCCCTCGTCAGGAAAAAACTGTTTAAGAAGGCGCTCTGTGAGGTGTGGTGGTCCGGGTAAAGATTTTTTTTTCATTTTTTTGCCGAGGATAGAGAGAGCCGGGGAATATTATCCCATATGCTCTCTTGAAGTTTTTTTATATCGAGCAGGGCTCTGATACCCTCTCGGGTAAGCTCGTACATTCGCTTGCTGCGTCCCCCTCTCTTTTGTGTAGGCTCCGAAAGATAAGAGGTCAGATATCGCTTCTGGACAAGACGTTCCAGTGTTATAAAAGTGGCACCAAATGACCAGGTTTTTCCTGTGATTTTGTTCACCTGGTCGCGAATGGTCACAGCATATGCATTGTCCTGAAGCTTCCAAATGGTCAGCAGGAACAGCTCCTCAGGCCGGGATAAAAGTTTCATTTTGAGCCTCTCATCGTTATTTTACCTAAAGAATAAAACAAATAATTTGCTTTGTCAAGCATTTTTTGTTTTATTTTTTAGGAAAAATCGGCACGACTGCAAAACGACTGTTCATTCCTGCAAATTCTTGGAATGCTTATTGAGAGGTTTGTCATGAAAGCCGCACTGATAAAAAACTTATTTTTTGTATACATAGTACAACATGTTTTAATATATACGCTTGGCTTTGCGAAATGGTTTCTGATTTATTTATCTTCTTTGACTCAGGTATATACCATACTGATTGACTCTTTCAGGATAAGTTGATATCCTTTTGCAAAGTAAATAGAGGGACCAATGGGGATAGAATGTCCCAAATGTCATTTCGATAACCCAGACGATACCGTTTATTGCGGTAAGTGCGCCACTCCGCTTCCCTTATCCAAGGAAATCCCTGTCACCAAAACACTCGAAACACCCGCAGAAGAATTAACCACTGGCTCCACATTCGCTGGAAGATACCAGATTATCGAAGAGCTGGGCAAAGGAGGCATGGGGAAGGTCTATAGAGTGCTAGATAAAGAGCTGAAAGAGGAAGTTGCATTAAAACTCATAAAACCTGAAATAGCTTCGGATAAGAAAACCTTGGAGCGGTTCAGCAATGAACTGAAACTTGCCCGGAAGATCAGCCATAAGAATGTCGGGCGGATGTATGAGCTTATGGAGGAAAAAGGAACCCGGTACATCACTATGGAGTATGTCCCTGGAGAGGATTTGAAGAGATTGATCAGAAAAGTAGGGCAGTTCAGTGCGGGGAAATCGGTTTCCGTAGCCAAGCAAGTATGCGAGGGATTGGGTGAGGCTCACCGCTTAGGGGTGGTTCATAGGGATTTAAAGCCCCAGAATATTATGGTTGATGAGGAAGGGAATGTAAGGATATTGGATTTTGGAATAGCCCGCACAATTAAGGGCAGAGGAA
>JAOUKO010000470.1 GCA_029882525.1 Candidatus Aminicenantota bacterium
GCCACCTTTGTCCTGCTGATGAACCAGATTCTGCAGCTCTCTGAGATATTCGTAACCAGGGGGGTTCCATTAAAAGCGGTACTGGAGATACTTTTCTATCTGATTCCCTCTATCCTGGCTTTCACCGTGCCCATGGCCGTATTGATGGGCACCCTGGGAGGGCTGAGCCGTCTTTCTTCTGACTCTGAGATCATGGCCTTTAAGACCCTGGGGATCAGCTACAAGAGGCTTCTCCGTCCGGTGCTCGTCTTCTCCCTTTTTGGATGGTTGCTCACCTCTTATTTTGCCCTTTATCTGGCTCCCCGCTTCAACTACAGGATGAAACAGACCCTCTCTCACTCCGTTCTAAGCCGGGTGCAGTTCCGGATCCATCCCGGCGAATTTAACGAATCCATTCCCGGCACAGTCATTTTTATCCAGGGGATGAGTCAGGAACAGGATTGGGAAAATATATTTGTCTACTTCAACGACCCAAAGGAGGAGCCGAGGGTCATAACTGCGGAGAGGGGAGGGCTGAACTTCTTCCCGGAGGTGCGGAGAGCCATCCTTGAGCTCTTCAACGGGACTCTCCATTCGTATTCTCCATCCCAACCCGAGAAGTACGGAGTGACGACTTTCGAGAAGGATGAAGAGGAGATCAACATTGAAAGCCTGTTCACTTCCATCTCCATGAAAAAAGGAGCCAGAGAAAAGGATATCCGGGAGCTCTTTGCAGATATCGAAACCGTAAAGCAGGATTTGGTCAAGCTGGCTGAACAACGGGGAGAATCTGAAAAAAAAGAGTTCGCCTACCTGCGGAGGCTGAAGGATCACCGCTCATACTGGGTAGAGGTCCATAAGAAGTTTGCGCTCCCGTTTGTCTGCGTGATCTTCGGGTTTCTGGGCCTTCCGCTCGGGGCTTCAACAAAAAAGGGAGGGAGGACCAGCGGCTTTACGATAAGCATCGGCATAATCTTGGTGTATTATGTGTTGATTACGGCAGGAGAAAAAATGGCCATGGATGGCAAAATCTCTCCCTGGCTGGGTATGTGGGGACCGAATATCCTGCTTTTTCTGATGGGTGTGTATTTATTTTTGAGATCCTTACAGGAAACTCGTCTTTTTTTCATTCCTATTTTTTTCAAGAAAAGAGGAAAGGAAACCGCCTTAGCCAGGAAAAAGAAAGCTTCCCAAAGATTCCCCCGCCTCTCTCTGCCTTTTCCCAATATCCTGGATCGGTATATCATCAGGAAATACCTGGCCATTTTTTTCCTCATTTTTTTCAGCCTGCTTTTGATTTCAGTGATAGTGACCTTTTTTGAACGCCTCGATAATGTCTATGAGCACAACAAATCCCTCATGATGCTTTTCGACTTTATACGTTACAGCATCCCGGAATTTATATATTTCATTCTGCCGGTTTCTGCCTTGACAACAGCTCTTCTTACTCTGGGTCTCCTGACCAAATTCAACGAGATCACGGCGATGAAGGCCTGCGGCATGAGCCTTTACCGCATCATTCTTCCCGTCCTTTTCATGGCCATCCTGGTGAGTTTTTTTTCCTTTTATATCCAGGAGAATATTCTTCCCTTTGCGAACAGGAAAGCAGAAGAAGTCTGGAACAGGATCAACGACCGCCCGGCGCGCAGCTACCATTATCTTGACCGCCGCTGGGTGCTGGGTAAGGAGAAGAACAGGATTTTTCATTATAATTATTTTGACCCGGAGAAGTCAGCCTTCAATCAGCTCTCGGTCTATGATTTCGATTCATCCGCCTGGACGGTCAGGAGGAGGGTCTATTCTGAACGGGCCTATCTGAGAGACGGCCAGCTTGACCTGGAGGAGTGCTGGTCTCGGGACTTTTCCGGCGGAAAGATGACAGAATATGGAAAACAAAAGCAGATGGCTCTGCCTATCCAGGAGGACAAGAGCTATTTCCTGAAGGAATGGAAGGAACCTGACCAGATGAGCTACGGTGAGCTCA
>JAOUKO010000471.1 GCA_029882525.1 Candidatus Aminicenantota bacterium
CCAGGGAGATGCGACGCCGTTCACCCGGAAAAATCGGTCTTTCATCGTTAACCCTCTGTTGATCGAGTTCTCTGCGGGCCACATCGGGATTTTCTTGAGGTGAGTTTTCGACCATCAGGACGGCTATGGCTCCCTTTTCTTTGGCCAGGTCGACTTTCGGATTAGCGGCGCGTCTCATAAACCGGCGCCGCGGATAGTATTTCTCTTTAAGCTCGCCCTTGTTGAAGGGAGATTCAGGGTTGTCTTTTCCCGGGGCTTCAGAGAGCATCATCACAAACTTGTCTTTGACATCCAGATTCTTGTAATCGTCGAATTTCAGAGAGGGCTCTTGAATGCCGTAGCCCACGAACACGACCGGTGCGGTCAGAGATTGTGTCTCCGAGGCAGAATAGGAGTAGTCCATGTTTGGCTGAAAAACCTTGGTCTTTTTCAGCTGCCCTTTTTGATATTCGACCACAGCCGATCCCTCGTTTCCCAGAGTCTCTATCATGGCGATGTTCTGGAAGTAGCTTCTTTGAGATACTGAAGGAGTTTGCGGTTGCTGGAACATTCCGCGCATGCCCATTCGGGGGCGCTCAACATCCCCAGCGGGCTTGATTCCCCAGAGCTCGAACATCGAGGCCGCGTAATGGGCTGCAATGTCGTATCCCTCACTGGCAGTCTCCCTTCCTTCCAGAAGGTCGGAGGAGATGAATTTCAGGTAGGTAACCGCGTCCTGGCCTGTGATGGACTCAAAGCCCACCTTCACTTTTTCCTGGACGGGTTTCGTCTCGGTGACGAGCGAGAGGTTCTTCAGCGGGTCTGGCTTTTCTTCGGGTTTTTGCTGCTGTCCGGGCAGAGAAGAGAAAGCAACAAGACAGAAAAGAACGACAAAAAGAAAAGGTTTCCTCATAGAATACCTCCTAAAAAAATATCTAGATATTAAAGTCTGCATAGGATTGATTCAAAATCGGTTTATCAGTATATATTTTCTTACAGCATGAAACAACATATATTTCTATGATGAGGTGATAGAGATGAAGTCCAAATTATGTTCTCCTTTGACCTTCGTTTCTTCAAAAATATTTATTCTCATTGTCGTTTATCAATTGCTCTTCCTGTTCTGCCTGCTCCCCCAGGGCAGAGAGGCTTCTGCAATGAATGATAGGGAGGTTTTTCCAGGCGCAGACGAAAAAACACCTTCCAGAGCCTTCTATTTCGACTGGATCAGCAGCCAGTATGAGGGATCGACAGAAGCTCAGACACTGATCAAGCTGGACTTTTTCAAATGGCTTCATGATGAATACGGGATGCTCCTGGACATCTATTCCCTGGACGTCGGGAATATCGATGACGGCCCGTTTACAGCCGGAGTGGGACGGCTGATACCGGATCACTGGGGAACACTGGACTCGCCAGAATTCAAACAGCAGTTCCCCAATGGATTTGATCTTATCTATGAAAAAGCCAGGTCTTTTGGCTGCCGGCTTGGGGTCTGGCTGGGACCTGATGGTTTTGGCAACACTCCGGCTGAGGAAAAGGCGCGCACGGATATGCTCGTCAAGCTCTGCCGCGACTACAACTTCATGCTTTTTAAGTTTGACGCCGTGGCTGGCGGACTGCGCCCGGAAAAACAGGATGCTTTCATTCGGGCTATTGAAGCCTGCCGTCAGTACAGCCCGGACCTGATGGTTACCAACCATCGTGTCGACCTGGGCAAAGCCGCACCTTACGCCACCACCTCCCTCTGGGAAGGGGCTGAAACCTACATCGATGTTTTCAGCAGCAATACCAGTACCGCCCCCCATCATCGGGCCGGCGCTCTCTCTCGCGAGCTGGTGCCCGGTCTCAACCGGCTCATGGAAGACCATGGAGTCTGCCTTTCATCCTGTCTTGATTTCTGGGAAGATGACCTGGTTCTCCAGGCTTTTAACCGCTGCCTTCTGCTTGCCCCTGAAATCTACGGAAATCCCTGGCTTCTGC
>JAOUKO010000125.1 GCA_029882525.1 Candidatus Aminicenantota bacterium
CCGGGCTGTGATAAAAAAGATGGAATCACCCCTCTTTTTATGCATCTCAATCAGGTCTCGTGCGCATTCTTTGGGAATACTAAACCGGTCGAGCCCGTTGTTCATCTCTTTCCAGAATTCTGTCATGGTGAGATAGGCGCTGTTCCCCGGGGAATACTTCTGCTGCCCGTAATAATATCCCGGACTCGAATACAAGACAGTATCATCAATGTCGAAGCCAACATTCAGCGGCGGTTCGCTTTTCAAACTTGCTTCTATGTCTCTGAGAGTCACCCAGTGAATGCCGCTATACTGGGCAACATCGGTGCAGCTTACCCATAAGATGTTGATTAAGATGAAGACAAGAACTACAGATGAAGCGAATCTCTTGGCCATGGTCTTTTCTCCTCCTCCGATTTCCTGATTTTTTGACTCTGATGCTATAACACAGGGAAAGGGATATGTCAAAATCTCAGGGAAGTCAGTTCCCCCTCCAAGGTTGACTTATATATCCTTAATTCCTATTATTACTAAAAGCGGAGGGCCAAAGAAACAAGATGCAGTGTCCAAGATGTAACGCGCCTAATCCAGAGGACAGCCAGTACTGCAGGAAATGTGGGACACCTCTTGGAGAAATCGACGATACCCTCACCCACACTCCGCCCACTCATCCCCCTCCAGAAGATACTCTTGATTTTTCTCCCGGTGAAAACTTCGGGCCACGCTACAAGATTATCGAAGAGATTGGCCGGGGTGGGATGGGAAGAGTGTACAAGGCAAAAGATAAAGAGCTGGGAATCACTGTTGCCCTCAAAATGATCCATCCTGAATATTCAGCCAAGCCCCATATCATCGAACGCTTCAAGAAAGAAACTCTACTGGCCAGGTCTCTTACTCATGAAAATGTGATTCGAATCTATGACCTGGGAGAAGTCGATAGAATCAAGTTCATATCCATGAGTTACATCAAAGGCCAGAATTTAAAAGAATTGATACTCACCTCAGGCACTTTATCTGTTGAAACTGTTATCAGCATAACTAAACAGATATGTGGAGCACTCAAAGCTGCTCACACAAAAGGAATAATCCACAGAGACCTCAAGCCCCAAAATATACTGGTTGACAGCAACGGAAGAGTATTTGTGACGGATTTTGGAGTGGCCAAATCCGTTGAAGTCCAGGAAGACAGCGCGCCAGGAATCATCATCGGGACCATTCAATATATATCTCCTGAACAAGCAGAAGGAGAAAAGGCCGACCTGAGGTCTGATCTCTATTCCCTGGGAATCATCATCTATGAGATGCTGACTGGAGAAAAACCTTTTAAGGCTGAAACTTACACTGGCTACATCCAGAAACACATCCACGAAAAACCCAAGCCTCCTTCAAAAATCAACCCGAATATCCCGTCTTACCTTGAAAAAATCATCCTTAAATGCCTGGAGAAGGACAAACACAGCCGTTACCAGAAAGCAGAGGAAATCCTTCATGATCTGGAAGAGCACACAGTGGCGACTCGGCCATTTGCTCCGCGAATACGAAAGAAAAAATTATTAAAAGCAGCTTATGCCAGTGTTTTGGTTGTTCTCATCATAATGGTCGTTTATTTGTTGATAGGACGGAAACCTCCAGACATACCTTCACCTTCAGAGGATACGAGAAAGTCTGTTGCTGTGATGTATTTTGAAAACCTGACCGGAGATGAAAAGTTAGATCATTTAAGACTCGCTCTGTCTGAATGGTTGATTACAGACCTTTCCCAATCAAAATACCTTCATGTTTTGAGTGGAGCCAGACTCCTCCTCATTCTCAGAAAGCTCAATCTCATCTCCGCCAAGAGCTATGACTTAGAAGACTTGAGGAAAGTCGCGCAAGAAGGAGGCGTAAATCACGTTCTCAAAGCGAGTTTTTCCAGACCTGGCAAAATATTCCGAATCGATTATTCACTCTTAAACACCAGTACAGGAGAGTCCGGTCGTTCAAACTATATAACCGGAAGAGAAGAAAATCTAAGTTCGATGGTGGACGAGCTAACAAAGAAAATCAAAGCCAACTTTGAACTTTCTCAAGAGGAAATTGCCGCTGATTTCGATAGTGATATAGGAAAAATCTTCACGGCTTCCAAAGAGGCACTGATCCTTTATATGGAGGGAAAAGAATACTATCAGGAAGGGAAATTTGAAAAAAGCATTGAAGTCCTGAAGGAGGCTGTAAGCATTGATCCTGAGTTTGCTGAAGCTTACAGAAGAATCTCTGAAAACTACTATTATATAGGGTCAGTCGATCAGGCAAAAAAATACATTCAAACAGCTTTGTCATTACTTGAATCCGACAAGGTTTCTGTAAAAGAACGCTTATTCATTCGGGGATTCGCCAATACCATATTAAAAGATTCTCCTGAAGAGGCAATAAAAAACTATAAAGAATTACTGGAGTATTATCCTGATGATGAAGAAGGGAATATTTACCTTGGCGGCATATATCGTCAAATGGAAGAATGGGACCTGGCGATTGAGCGGTTTAAGAAAATCCGTAAAGTTAATCCCCTTATGGCGTGTGAAAACCTCGTTTTCATATATAGAGCCAAGGGCTTATATGAAACAGCCAGGGAAATTTTGCTGGCGAATCAAGATGTTTATGAAGAATCCACATTCCGTTCGCATATGAGCATCATCTATTTCTGCGAGGGTAAATCTGACCTTGCCCTTCGTGAGGCAGAAATTGCATTTTCTTTAGCTCCAGAAGATTATGATGTTGAATTGATCGGCAATATCTATCATGTCCAAGATAATTTTGAAAAAGCAGAGGAGAATTTCCGGCAACTTCTCGAAAAAAAGAATCTGCAATCTCAATTATGGGGCCGATTCTGGCTAGCTCATTTATATCTGACACAGGGAAAATTTAATAAATGCCGAAAAGAAGTTATACAAGGAATAGAGAACTCACAAAAATTCAACTTAAGACCAAGCGAAATTAACTATATGTTATTCTTGGCCTATCTCAATCTTCAAAAAAATCAATACGCTGAGGCTCTGAATGTTTTAAACCAGGTAGAGAAAGTCGCTTCTGAAATCAACATCATCGAGGCTAAAATCCACGCTTTTCATTTTCGTGGATTAACATACATGAAAATGGACAACCTGAATGAGGCGAAAAATACAGCAGAACAATTGAAACATTTGATAGAGAAAACAGGAATTCGAAATAATATGAGATATTATTATCACTTGATGGGGAAGATTGCTCAGGAAGAAGATGCATTTTCAATCTCAATTAACGATTTTGAAAAGGCTTTGTCTCTATTTCCTCATCAGCACGATATATACGATGAGCATGCTTTTTACCTGAATAGCCTTGCTTCAGCATATTACCAGGCCGGGGATCTGGAGAAAGCCAGTGAACAATATGCAAAAATCGTTTCTCTAACTACCGGACGCTTGCGATGGGGAGATATCTATGCCAAAAGCTTCTACTGGCTGGGAAAAATCTGCCAGCAAAAAGGATGGGAAGGAAAAGCGATCGAGCATTATGAGAAGTTCCTTCACCTCTGGGCTGAGGCTGATTCCGGTCTTCCGGAAACCGCAGATGCCAAAAACCAACTGGATACGCTGAGAAAAACTTCACAGGAATAAAATATATTTATATTCTACTCTTTTTCTTATTTCTTGGTCGGCTCCTCTAATTCCTTCCAGAGAAGCCTTTTCTCTTTTCTGAAAATTTTCTTGATTTCACACATCCAAAGCGGAATCCTTTTTGTTATCGAGCCAGAAAACACGGTTTCCAGGGGACACGCTCCGCACTCCTCCAGATCATCGCAGAGAATGCAAGAAGTCTCTGGGGTGAAAAAATAATCTGTCCGAAGAGTTGAAAAATTCGAAAGGATCTCTGGATACACCGTTTCATGGTTATCGACGAATGAATCCAGGTCTCCAAAGCAGTATTTTTTATAATCTGCCGTTTCTTTTTTTTCTTTGAAGAAATCAGGGAAAAGACAGCATCCCCACAGCTCACCATCCGGTGTAATCGCCATGCGGTCCTTTCCGGCAAAACAACAAAATATATCTTTCTTCGGCTTTTGCCTGAAATCAACCAGAGGGATGCTCTCAGCATTCTCATAAGAAGAGTGTAAAAATTCTCTCAGCACACTGAGTTCATTTTCAAGCTGGGAAAGCGAAGAAGAATCCCAAGGGATGAATTTATCCAGAGATAAATCTAGGTTTGGAACACCAAGCTCAATGATAAATTGAATGGATTGAGAAAGATATCGGACGGTAGAGGGTGTAAAGACACTATTTGTTTCCAGGTCAATATCTGAGTATTTCAATATTTCTTTTATTATCGAGACGATGTGATCAAAACTTCCGCTCTTTTTGGATACATCCTGGGCAAGCCCATCAAAACTCAGCAAAATAAGAAACTTGTTTTGATTCAAGAACTGAAGGATCTTATGGTTAATGAGGCTCCCGTTCGTGGTCATAGAGTACTGCACATGCTTTTTCAACCTTTTATTCTTCTCTTGAATAGTGGACACTGCATGCTTGATCCGGTCAAAAGCAAGCAGAGGCTCTCCCCCGTAAAAATTGATATAACATTCCTCGGTCAAAAAAGGGAGGAAAAAATCAAGAGTTTTTTCAACAGTGGAGGGATCTATGCTTTTTTTCCCTTTAATCTGATGACAATACGAGCAGTTAAAATTGCAGTCCTCTGTTACAATAAAAGTAAAACCAGAGAACTCCATCCTCTTATCTTTGGAATCAAACAATCTAAAAAAGAACTAAATCAGGATAAGATCAGATACTATATTATCCAGCGAGGTCTTGCGCCTGGACATGGATTACTACGCGGCCATGGCTCCGATAACATTTCATACAACATCTCTAAAGCGTTGATTGCATCTTCTTTCTTCAGAAGTATTAACTCTTCCTCACGCTTTTTGCCTTCTACTTCTACTGGTTTTCTATCCACTACATCATTTTTTTCATATTTCTCCGGTAACTGATGCTTATATGCAGGAACACTTTCAACCTTACAATTCTCCAAGTATACCCATACTACTCTCAATAACCTGTGCAAATTGTATTCTTCTGGTACTTTTTTTTCATTCATAATTCCCCTCCTATTGAGAAATTTCATTCAATATAATAACAAAAATATAAAAAGGCAAGCATAATGAAATCCTTCGTTTTGAAATGAGCATACAGCTTTTCTTATCGCTTTGCCATTTTTTTGGACTGGCTTATGGTGTCCCAGGTCTCAAACACGGCCAGAACATTCTTTGGATTGGCTTCGAGGCCGAATTCACACTGGGCGATGACTCCCCCATCTGCATAAAGATGAGTCCATATCTCGCGAACCGCCTTCTCAATATCCTGGCGGGAACCGTGAGGGAGAAGCTGCTGGCGGTCGATCTCTCCCCAGAAAGTGATCTTTCCTCGAAACCGCCGGCCCAACTCTTCAACTCCCATGCAGAAGACCTGGCTGTTCAAGGCATCAAAGCCGACTTCGACCATATCGGGAATGACGTCCGTGATATACCCATCCGAATGCATGAAGACGTATTTTCCGTGCTGACGGGCAATCTCAACATAATCCCTGTACATGGGCTTGAAAATCCTGCGGAAGATCTCAGGCGAGGCGATCATGGCCCGCTGCGTGCCCCAGTCGTCCATCAAGGCCACTCCATCCACATCGGTCCTGGCCCAGACCTCGACCTCCTTGCAGTAATGAGCATGAATGCGGCTTAAAAGCTCGAAGAGTTCTGGAGGCTGCTCGATCAGGTCGATGAGCGCTTGCTCCATGGTCCGGATGAACTGGAACCGCTCAAAAGGCCTGACAACGGTTCCCATCAGGACGAACCTGTCAGTCTCCTTGCAGAAAGAATTTACGGCTTCCCGGTCAAGGCTGAGCACTGCCTCTGGAGGTTTAAAATCTTCCAGGTCCTTCCACTCCTTGACGAGAGGTTGGCGAGTAATGCCGATCGTCCCGCTCTGGCGGTTGTCAAAGATACAGCCCCATTCATCGACATAGGTTCCGCTGCTGTACCGGTCGCCGACAGTGCCCAGGCATTTTGTGTACACCGCTGGTGCGCTCAGGATATCATCCGGAAAATCCCTACGAAGCCTCTCGATGACCTCTGGATATTTTTTTTCTGCCCAGGGCAAAAGCCAGAGTTGGCGGGGAATCCTCTCAGGGGATTCAAAGGTAAGGCTGCGGCGGATGAGTTCCCGGGAATCCATATTCATCATGCCTCCTGGCCTTCCGGCGGCGCTCCGCCAGGGAAAAAGCTGTAGTTCCTCAAGTCGAAAGCTTTTCCTGCCCTCGCCCAGGAAAAATTCCCTTCACTGGGGAGAATGCCTTTCAGGTAGCAGGAGTAGAGAGCCTCTTCCAGTCCTTTGACCCACCACCTCTTTCCTTTTTCCTTCCGGACCATGGATTCCGGAAAGGTCGCGATCTCCGATGCGGATTCCTGGATGCCGTTCACACACAGGGTCTGGGAGCGGGCCGCCTTAGGGCCGCAGACGACAGGCTTGGGCTCTCTCACGGATTCCACAGCCTCAAACAGTTTTTGAAAAGGATGGTCTTCTTCAGGGGAGCCGTAGTGTTTTTCTCGACCGGTACGGCTCACAGCCACTATCTCATTCGCCCCATCACCATAAGTGACCGTGGCTTGTTCAAACTCAAATGAGAACATCGGTCCCCGGTCTTGATATGTCACGTGGGAGGCATAGAACAGAAGTTCCACGCCATCCCGGGTAAAAGCACGGCAGGCTGCCGAGTCGAAATTCTCGATGGAATAAGCCCTGTACAGTTCGGCCTGAACCTCCTCGGGCTGGGCGCTCCTGTCTGTTCGCTCACCCAGAATATAAAACAGGTTGTGCAGGAAATGGGCCATGGCATTGTTGGCCGGGCTGTCCAGTATCCATCTCCCTTCCTCATCCTTCTTCCTGCCCAGCCAGTCGCTTTTCCCGTAGTAGTCTTCGTCCCTCGGCCAGAGACAGAGCGTCTTCAACTGGACTGGCTTCCCGAAAATTCCCTTGAGGATATCGCTTTTCAAGCTCTGGATGGCTCGAGAAAAGGACCACTGGTAGCCGATCATGACCCAGCGCTGAGCCTTGTCCGCTGTCCTAATCAACCGGTCTGCTTCCTGCACGGTCGCTCCGACAGGCTTTTCACAAAAAACATAGCTGCCATGGCCGAGCGCCTCACAGCTCTGGGGAACGTGGTGATGAGTGGGAGAAGAAATGACCACGAGTTCTGCGCTTCGGCCACTCTGGTAGAATTCGCTGAGGGAGGAAAAAACAGGGATTTTTCGCTCCTTCAATTCAGGATAACGCTCGGACCTCTCGGGGAAAGGGTCTATAACTGCCCGGAGCTCAACCTCTTCAGGTGAAAACTCATCCTGGAGAGAGATGAGATGATAAAGACCCATGCCGCTGATCCCGACCAGCGCCGCTGAGACGGGCTGGGGCTCAGGAATCTCGCAATTTCTTTTCATGCGGGGCCTCTGGATCCCTCCATATATGGTGCTCTTCCAGATTGTTGAAGTGAAATACACGGGAATGGCGCTCAAAATTTGAAGGGAGCGATGCCATTTCCGTGTATTTCACTCATAAAGTTACCTAACCAAAATGGAAGAGAATTCCTTATACTTGTGACTTCTCATCCAGCTCAGGTTACAGTTTTCTCTCCATCAAGTCCACTTTGAAAATTTTTCTCGATGCCAGGTCCACAGCCATGGTCTTGATCTCAAATCCGTTGAGGGAAACATCAAAATTCAAGTCTAAACAAGGCACGATACAATTGATTTCCCTCTCATTGCCCGTGGGTTCGAAAAGACGAATGAGAAGCCAATCATTCTGTTCAGCCATCTTGACGGCTGATACCTGGACAAT
>JAOUKO010000472.1 GCA_029882525.1 Candidatus Aminicenantota bacterium
CAAACAAAAAAGACCTGAAAAGGAGGCCTGAAAGAATGGGTAAAATCAGAGTCGGGATAATCGGTGCGGGCAACTGTGCCTCCTCTTTGATCCAGGGCGTGGAGTACTATAAAAATGCTAAGGAGTTGGATGTCATTCCTGGAGTCATGCATGTCAACCTCGGCGGCTATCATATCCGCGATATCGAATTCGTCTCGGCCTTTGATATCGATAAAAACAAGGTGGGAAAAGATTTGAGTGAGGCCATCTTCACGCCGCCGAATAACACAACAAAGTTTGCCCGCGTTCCCCATATGAAGGTCGGAGTGGAACGGGGAATGACCCACGACGGCCTCGGGAAATACCTCTCTAAGATCATCCAGAAAGCCCCGGGCTCCACAGCAGATGTCATCGGAATCCTCAAGGATACGAACACAGATGTGGTCATCAATTATCTGCCAGTGGGCAGTGAAGAAGCCACGAAATGGTATATCGAGCAGGTCCTGAAGGCAGAATGCGCTTTTATCAACTGCATACCGGTCTTCATCGCCAGCGAACAATACTGGCAGAGAAGGTTCGCGGAAAGGAATTTGCCCGTCATCGGTGACGATATAAAATCCCAGGTCGGGGCGACCATGCTTCACAGGACCCTGGTCAATCTCTACCTTGACAGAGGGATGCCCATCGACAGGACCTACCAGCTCAACACCGGAGGAAACACAGACTTCCTGAATATGCTGGAGAGGGAAAGGCTGCACTCCAAAAAAATATCAAAGACAGGAGCCGTCACATCTCAGATCAAGGCAAGAGGCCTTGAGATTGATGAGAACGACATCCATGTCGGCCCCAGCGATTACGTACCCTGGCAGAAGGACAACAAGATCTGTTTTCTGCGCATCGAAAGCCGCCACTTCGGGGATATCCCCACCTACCTGGACTGCAGGCTATCCGTCGAGGATTCACCGAATTCAGCGGGAGTTGTCATCGACGCCATCAGATGCTGTAAACTGGCCCTGGATAACAGCCTCTCCGGAGCGCTCTACGGCCCCTCAGCCTATTTCATGAAAACACCACCCAAACAGTATACAGACAGCGAGGCCAGAGAACTTGCCGAAAAATTCATTAAAAAATACGGAAAAACCGTTAACAAGAAAGGATCTCAACCCAGAAAAAAAAGAAAGAAGTAAAAATTGAAAATTGGAGACTGTCCCCAATTTTCCTTGCTTAAAATGAACGCAAATAAAATCGTCACTTTCTTAATCGGGTTTTTCTTTCTCTGCAGTGTTCAAGCCTGGGCAGTGGAAACCGGCGAGATCAAAGGAAAGGTCGCGGATGACAGCGGAGAAGGCTTACCCGGAGTCGAAATAACGGCCACAAGCTCTCATCTCCAGGGAAAAAGGACGATCCTTTCTTCAAAGACCGGTGAGTTTCATTTTCCCCTCCTTCCGGTGGGCGAATACACCCTGAATTTCAGGCTCGAGGGATTCAATCCGGTCATCCAGGAGAATGTCATCGTCCGCCTGGGACGGGTGACAAACCTTTCGGTCTCCATGGAGCTATCCGAGATCAGAAAAGAGATTGTCGTTACCGCCGAGACTCCCCTGATCGACAGGACTTCAACCGACACCAGCTTCCATCTGACCACCACTGATCTGGAAACGATTCCTTCCTTGAATCGAACGGTTGTTGATGCTGTCAAGGTCACTCCCGGAGTCACGGGAGTTCGGGTGAACACCCGGCGCGGCACAGCCAGCCAGGGACTGCCTAGCTTCAGAGGGGAAGGAGAAGAAGGAACCAACTGGGTCGTTGATGGGCTCTCGATAAGCGGCGTGAGGCTGAGAAACGCAGGCATGGAGCTTAACTTCGATTCCTTGGATGAAATCCAGGTCATCTCCGACCCGTTCAGCCCGGATTTCGGGTCTGCTATCGGAGGCATCGTCAACATGGTCACCAAGGGCGGGAGCAATGATCTCAGGGGC
>JAOUKO010000126.1 GCA_029882525.1 Candidatus Aminicenantota bacterium
GCTGAGTTCATCAAATAATTTCGCCAGGTAATCCTCTTTCTCCTTGTCAGTCAGGACCATGTTCTGGGCTCGAGCAGCATGCAGCAGAATCTTTTCATCGACAAAATTGTCGAAGAGGCGGCTTAATGAAACCACGGTCAAGGCTTCCTGATCCTCTCCAAGAGTGGCACGCACATACTTCTCAAAGTCTGAATTGGAGTAGAGAGTGTCTTCTATCTTGAGTATCGTGCTTTTCCTGTTTTGGGCGTCAGTCAGGCTGTATCCGGCCTTTCCCTCAGATGAGTCCGGAATTTCACAGCTGGTATACAAAAACAGAGGAATCCCTATCATGAGCAGGGATAACAGGATGTTTCTCATCGTCCACAGCTTCATCATGAGCACCTGAGTTATTATATTACATTAAAGATAACTCCTTCAACATTCCTATGGTTTCATCCATGATCACAGTTTCTTTCTCATCAGGAATGGTCAAGCTCATCACTCCTTGAGGAGTGATCGATCCTGAATAATTTTTGACGAGCCTGGTCAGGCGTGTCAGGTTGACCGGTGATGAGGAAAGGAATTTGAACACGATCCGCTTACCGACCCGGTCTATGGACCGGATCTTTATCTTTTGAGCCAGGAACTTGATCATGCCGTAGCGAAGGAGGTTCCTTACGCTTTGAGGGAGAGACCCGTACCTATCCTTTGTTTCCTTTTTCATTTTTTCTATTTCACCGGGATTCTCTACCGAAGAGATCCTTTTGTAAAGATTAAGCCTTAAGTTAATCTGAGGAAGATAATCCTCAGGAATGCGCACATCCACTCTCAAATTGATCTCGCACTTTATTTCGTCCAGCGTTTCACCCTTCAGCTCTCTGATTGTCAGCTCCAGGAGATGCATGTAATAATCGAAGCCAACTGTTTCCATGTAGCCGTGCTGTTCGGACCCCAAAAAGTTACCCGCCCCTCTTATCTCCAAATCTTTGGCGGCCAGGCGGAATCCTGACCCCAGCTCTGTAAACTCCTGGAGGGCCTTCAGACGTTCTCTGGCCTGGATCGTGAGTTCGGTAAAAGGAGGAACGAGAAAGTAGGCCGATGCCTGGCGGAAGGAACGGCCCACTCTTCCGCGGAGTTGGTAAAGCTGGGCCAGGCCAAAAAGGTCTGCACGCTCCACGATGAGGGTATTGACAAGAGGGATGTCGATCCCGTTCTCGATTATGGTTGTGGAAACAAGAACATTGTATTCCCGGTTGATAAAATCAATCATCCTCTTCTCAAGCGTTGAACTCAGCATTTTTCCATGGATGACAGCGACTCTGGACTGAGGAACGAATCTCTCGATCATCCGGGCTACCTTATCGATGTCCTCCACTCTGTTGTGGATGTAATAGACCTGCCCTTCCCGGGCCAACTCCATTTTTATGGTCGAAGCAATGAGATTCCAGCTAAAAGGAGTCACCACGGTGTGAATGGCCAGCCTGTCCTTGGGCGGAGTCTCGATGAGGCTGATATCTCTGAGGCTTGTGAGGGAAAGGTTCAGTGTCCTGGGAATAGGCGTGGCACTCATGGTTAAGACATCGATGTTGGTCTTCATCTTTTTTATTCTTTCCTTGTGGTTGACGCCGAACCTCTGCTCTTCGTCGACGATCAAAAGACCCAGTTCACGGAAGTGGATATCTTTGGAGAGCAGGCGGTGAGTCCCGATGACGATGTCCACCAGCCCTTTTTTTAAATCATCAATGATCTTTTTCTGTTTAGCTTTTGTCTGGAACCGGGTGAGCCCTTCTATCCGAAGAGGAAAGAGAACCATTCTTTCTCGAAATGTCTGCAGATGCTGGCTGGCCAGAACCGTGGTCGGACAGAGAACAGCCACCTGCTTTCCGTCCATCACAGCTTTGAAAGAAGCTCGCACGGCCAATTCGGTCTTCCCATATCCCACATCCCCGCAGAGGAGGCGGTCCATGGGGGCCTCGGATTCCATATCATTCATGATCTCTTTTATGGCTTTCAACTGGTCCTCTGTTTCTTCGTACTTGAATGTCCGCTCAAACTCAGACTGCCAGGCACCGCCAAGGCTGAAAGCGAATCCCTTTACTGTCTTCCTCTGGGCATAGAGATGCAGCAGCTCTTTGGCCATCCTCTCGATGGCTTTTCTGGTCCTGGCCTTGGTCCTTTCCCAAGTTTGAGTTCCGAGCTTATTGAGAAACGGCTTGCTCGTGCTGATTGTTGAATACTTTTGGACCAGGTTGAGGTCTTCGACCGGAACGAACAGCTTATCTTCATCCCTGTAAATGATCTCAATGAACTCCCGGTTATTCCTGTCCACATCCAGTCGGACCAACCCGTTGAAAATCCCGATCCCGTAATCTGTATGAACGACATGGTCGCCGACCTTGAGGTCCTGGAAATGAGACAGGAAGGGCTTGATGCGAGGACGGGAGACGATAACCTTTTCTTCGGTAAAAATATCCTTTTCTGAGAAAAAGCTGATCTTCTCCTTCGAGTAGCTGAATCCCCTCTCCATGTTGCCCACAAGCAGCACCACCGCCCCATCCTTGGGGAAAACAAACGGATTGGAGGATTCCAGGTGCAGTATCTGATGCTCAGAAAGAAGTCCGGCCAACTTCCTGCGCACGTCAGAGCTCGAAAAATAGATGAAGCACCGTTCCCTCTCTTCCTGCAATTTCTTCATATACTGAAGAAAGAAGGGGATCTTATTCTTGAAATGAGGAACGGATTGGAAGGGGAAATGATGACTGCTCCTTGCCTTCTTGGCTGCGAATTCGCACCAGCGAATCGCCTCTTTCTTTATTCTCTCCCAAAGGGATCCTGGGAATATCTCTTCCGGAGCAAGCGCGAACTTTTTATCTCTTTTAAGCTCCGAGTACTGCTCTTTTAAGTCCTTGGTTGTTTCCTCCCATTCCTTTTCCACTTCCTCGAAGCTGTCGATGATAAAAACAAAATCCTTCAGATACTCGGTGAAAGGTACAAAATGTTCTCGGTGAAGAAGAGAGAGATAATAAAAGGAAGGAAAAAGGTCTCCCTGCTTGACCCGCGCAACCTTATCCCAGGTGTCTTTCCAGGACGCTGTCTCCGCCCGGCTCTTGGCCAGCTCCTCCCATTCCCTGAGAAACCCGGAGGAACTGGGAGTCTCTCTGAGAGAGGGGAGAAGAAGCCGCTCAACTTTTTTTATCGATCTTTGGGTGGAGGGCTCGAATTCTCGAATGGAAGCGACTTCTTCTCCGCTGAATTCGACCCGGTAAGGGTAGAAATGCCAGGGGGAGAAGACATCGACCACGCCCCCGCGCCAGGCGTATTCGCCGGAAGAATTGACAAGGTCCTCGCGGGTGTACCCGTACTCTTCAATGGTTCGGAGAAGATTGTCGCGACCCACCTCTTGACCTGTTTCCAGCCCGAGAAACAGACGCTCGAGGTTCTGCGGAGCGGGGAAAGGCTTGAGAAGCCCGAAGAGGTTGGTCACGACCAGCGAGGGGAGATGATGCAGCAGATCATGAAAAAATCTCATCCTCAAGGAAATGGATTCGAGAGGCGGGAATATCTCCTGGTAGGGATTCTCTGAAAGAGCGGGCAGAGAATTCAGGTGTATTTTCGAAGAATACTGGGATAGATAAAAACGACACTGCTCATCTGTGCGCAATAACGAAGAAGAATAGGGCTGAATGAAGATGATCCTTCTTTTCAACCTCTGGGCCAGGCTGGTGAGAAAGTAGGGCTTGGCTGAATCGACAAGGCCGGTGACTTCTAATCCTTTTTCTCCCTGCAGTATTGCCCGGAGGAGCCCTTGAAATTCCTCCGTCTCTTCCAGAAAGCGCAAACTCATGCGCTTATTATACTCAACCCGGTGGACAAGTTAAATGGATAGATTCTGCGGATGAATCTGTCTGTCAAAATATCAAATAAAGCGCTTTTTCCCGAATAAAAGCTTCAATCCCACTCTGAAAACCAGGCCGGAAAGGCTGATGCGGGAGACACTGTAATCAATGTCACCCAGAGCTTCTCCGCCGTTTGTCCCTTTCGCATAGAAAAAGGTTGACCTGCCTTCTAAAACTCCTGCTCCCTCTTCCAGCATATCCGCAGTCGTGGCAGTCGTTTCAAACTTCTTGAAGTCTGCCTTCCTGTAGAGAATTTCAGCAAAAAAAGTCGAGCCCAGGTCAATGTCGATTTCCACTCCGACCCCGGCATGGTAGCCGATCGCACTCGTCTCGCTTTTAAATTCCCAGTCCCTGCGGCTCCAATTGGAGAGCGAATCCAGGGTTCTGTAAAAGTAGTTTCCGTCGAGACAGGTGATCTTCCCGATGTAATATCCCACACCGGCTAAAAAAGTCAGCCGAGCTTCGAGCTTTATCGGGTAAGAATAAACGGCAGTGAAATATAAAGGATAGACGGGCATACTCAACCAGGGATTGTAAGAAAAATCCACGATGCCGCTGGCCTCGGGAGGGCTGAACTGCCCTTCACTCCCGTAAATACCCTCCATGTTATATATATATCCGACTCCCAGGGAAAAACTCAGGCTGGGCATGAGCTGGAAAACCAGCTCCAGAGAGGTGTCCAGGGCTGCGCTTGACTTCTTCCCCGGGATGACGCTTACATCAAAAGAGCCTGTGGTTGAACTCCAGGTGTCGAACACCTTCCCTCCCAGGGTGATCCCTAATGCGGGTTTGAGATAAACACGCTGGGAGTAAAGGACGGAAGGAAAAACCAGGACAGCGCCCAGAAGGAGGGAGAGCAAATACTTCTTCATCCGTCTATGACTTCGGCATTCTTTCATGAAGGGTACTGTATCTTCAAGATGAACCTCTCTTTATCAACCACGATCAGTCCATTCGAACGGTACGTTTCATCCTTAATGATTCAGACAATTCCCTTCCATCGCGTGTGTCACACTCCGAAATCTGGAGTTCAGCCATCCAATATATTTCAATGCAAAAATTGTGCCAATGATAACAGGCTGGGATTTTTAATTCAAGGGCCGCATTCTGTCCCATTCAGAGGACAGGTGTCTGGCTCACATTCTCCACCAGTAGGAGAACTTGATGAACACACTGTAATTGGTCTGGCGGTAATCTCCGAGTTCTTTCTTGAGGAAATTGTTGTCAGCTCCGAGGAAGAACACGGTACCCGGCCTCAGGATCCAGCTGACCAGGAAGCTTCCGTAAATTTCCTCATTGAAATGATCGTAATCCACTATCGCTCTTAAAGACAGGGTCTTGGAGAGCTGGTAGGTTGTCCGCGCGCGCAGCACGTTGAAATCGTAAACCTGCTCCCCTCCTCGCTCCTCCCAGAAAGTCTGCTTGCTGAAACTCAAACTGACCTGGAGTCTTTTACTGGGTTTGAGGTTCATGTAGACTTCATAGGTGTTGCTCCAGCCGCGGAAAGGATCGTCAGGGTCATAATAGATCATGTGACCCGTCCCGAAATAAAACCCGAAGTAGAGCCATTTGATGAGGTTGGTCTCGCCGTTTAGGCTCAAATTGTTGAGGCTGAAATCTTCTCCCCCATAGCGCTCTATCTCGCTCTCGAAAGAAATGTCCATCATGCTGAACTCGTTGAAGCGGAGATGGAGATAGGCCCTGGCCCATTGGTCCTGCAGGGTCTGGTCAAAATATCCGTACCTCATACCGCCGTTGAATCCCAACTGAACCTGGTTCAGGTATTTTTTCTCGGGATAAAAACGGAAAGAAGTGTATGTCCCCAATGTCTTATAGTCAACCCGATTGATAAACCCGGAGGAGGCCTCAAACTCAGGATGCATGGACATCCAGTACAGTCCCCCGGTCCAGTTTTTAGAAAAGTAGGAAAAATCGGCGTACACAGCCGGGGCAATGTCTGTCTCCTCCTCATCATACTTTGTCTTGGAGCCTATGGCTTGAAAAGAAAGGAAGAAACGGTTATTGAACTTGAGCTGGCCGTCCACCCCGACAACCCGGTTATACGAGCCGTCGATCTCCTTATCAGCCAGACAGAAGCCCACGTAAGATTCCTTGAAGACATCGGTTTTCATGCGAAAAACATTGAAGAGAGCATTATCATCGCCGCTGACGCCTCCGTTGTGGACTTCCCAGAGGCTTTCGGTCGGGCTGGTGTCGTAGGCGGAAAGAAGACCGTAGGTGAACCGGCCCACCTTTCCGGTCAGCTTGGCTCCGCCGAGCGGCTCGATGATCCTCCGGGTATAGACCATCTCGATCTGGGGAAATTGAAAGATCTCCATTCCTTCTAAGAAAAAAGGCCGTTTCTCAGGGTAGTAGAGCGCATACCTCCGGTTGATATCGATCTGCGGCGCATCCGCCTCGATATGGCTGAAATCCGGATTGACTGTCAGGTCCATGGTTATATCAGAGCTGATCCCCCATTTGAAGTTCATGCCTGGCTGATAGTCGATATCCTCCTCTTTTTTTTTAAGGGAAGTAAAGATGGGCATCAGCTCGAAGTTCTTCCCTTTTTCCACCTCACCCTGGATGTTGATCTCACATTCCTGGCAGAGCAGGCCAGGAATCGACTTGGAGATCACGGGCCAGGAAACGATCTCTCCGTTTCGAGCGATGTTTCTGGCCAGCAAGAGCCCCCAGATCTTTTCCTCTTTATTAGGAAAACGAATGCTCTTGAAAGGAATGGCCATCTCCACGGTATAGCCCTGGTCGTCGATCTTTCCGTCCGAAAAAAAGGCTGTATCCCAGCTTTCGTCCATCATTTCGTTCCCGCCTTCTTCTGTCCGGATCAAGTCCATCTGGACACCCAAGGGATTGATGATGAAAGTGAAGGCTCGGCGCTTCTCGTTGTAGGCATCCAGGAAGACGGCCACCCAGTCGTCATCGATGATGTTGTCGCGGTTGGTGATGGTGGCCCTGATCTTCTTCGGGTCCTTTTCAAAACTGCGGAAGGCGATATACAGGTTTTTCCTGTTGTAGCCTATGTAAGCAACGGTTTTCTCGGACGGCGCTCCATTTTCCTTGGGAGTGTACTGGACAAAATCCTCGATCTTCAGGGCCTCCTGCTCCCAGAGAGGATTGTCCAGGACACCGTCGATCTTCGGCGCCCGGGAGAGCTTGGGGATCTTGAAGGGTTCCAGAGGAGCGGAAAGAGACATCTGGGGAATAGATATCAATAAAAAAGAAAAGATCACAAATAAAAAAAGCTTCTTTTTCATTGTCTATCCTCTATAGGGAAGATGTTTTTCATTTTTTTTTGTCATCAGGGTGTTCTCCAGTTTAAACGTAAGAGAAGGGGAAAAGGTTCAACTCCACTCCAGATAGCACTGACCGTATAAATCCCCGTGCCCGATAAAAAACCAACACAAAATCAGGGAAAAGGGTCGAACAAAGAGGAGCAATCCAGGGAAAAATCAGGTCTCTTCAGGGAAAGAGATTTCCCACTCACCTGATTCGAAGTGCTTGATCTTCACTCTCTGTCCTTCCATCCTGCAGTCAAAGACCTCAAACCTCTTTCCGGTCTTCTGGTCAAGCACTCTTTTCTGAGAAACGACCTCTTCTATGACAAATTCCCGACTGCCGATAACAACAGCCCTGGGAATTTCCTTTCCTTTGTAGCCCGAGTAGAACCGCAGCTCGAACTTCGCACCATCTTCCTTGTCTTTCGAACGGCACATTCGGATTCCTCTCCCCAATTCCGGGCCAGTAGAATATTTTACAACATCTGTCGCCTTTTCTCTATTGAATCTCTATTTCCGTGATGAGGGAACCATCTGATCTAATGTAAACGCAGTAAATAAGGTTACAATCTCTGTGCGGCCTGGATGCCGCCCTCAGCCCCCGGACCCCGAGGGAACCTGTCCCGTCGGTTCCCCCCCGTCGGATAAGCCGACGGGTCCCCTCTCCT
>JAOUKO010000473.1 GCA_029882525.1 Candidatus Aminicenantota bacterium
CCTGAGCTCCCGGTCAAAGGCCTCCTTTTCTTTTTCAGGATGAGCCAGAGCAAAGGGATGACCGCATGCTCGATGAATTCAAAGAGCAAATAGGCGAGGATAATAAAGATAAAGACCTTCAGTATCATGGATTCCGGCCAGCTTCAATCTCAGTATCGATAATCTTATCTTAATTTAAAATTATCCTGGTGACAAACAATTGGTCCAGGGAGTGGAAAGCGAGGCTGAATGCCCGTCACCCGATGGATACAATCATGGACTCAGCCGGCAGCCTGATCTTTGTTCATTCGTACCGGAGCGAATCCACCGGATTGGCAGTGGCGGCTTTGATGGATTGATAGCTCACCGTTAAAAGAGCAATGATAAAAGTTATTATACCGGCAACAATGAAAATGTCGAAGTGAATTTGGGTGCGGTACAGAAAACTCTGAAGCCAGCGGTGCAAGAGATACCAGGCCATTGGCCAGGCGATAATGTTCGCCAGAAGAACCAGTCTGGTCAGATCCTTTGAGAGATGAATCACGATCCTGGAGACAGAAGAACCGAGCACCTTACGGATACCGATCTCTTTGGTCTTCTGTTCAGCGTTGAACGAGGCCAGACCGAAGAGCCCCAGGCAGGAGATGAAAATCGCAAACCCGGCGAGGTAGGCGATCAGAGAGCGTGTCCTGCGGACAAAGTTGAATTGAATTTCATAAGAGGAATCCAGGAATTCATACTCAAAAGGGAAGCCCGGGTTCAACCGCTCGAAAATGCTCTTCACTTGAGCCAGCGTTTGAGGGATGTTCTCCGAATGGATTTTCAAAAAGATGAATCTGTACCTTTCGGGAGCCTGGAGCAGGACGAGCGGCTCATCCACCCGCCAGCTTGGGTTGGGGAGGTAGTCTTTGATAACACCGATAACCGTGTAATTTCGACCACTATAAGGCCAGGACATCCTAGTCCCGACCGGATTCTGCTTTCCTATTATTCCTGCCATTTTTTCATTGATCAGTATTTCCCCTGGATTGCCGGAATAGTCGTGTTCTTTGCGGAAGAAGCGGCCCTGGGCAAGGGGGATTTCAAACGTCTCCAGAAAATCGGAGTCGACAAACAAGTCCGTAATGAGAGGTTTGAGCTCCGGGTCCTTTCCCTCCCACTGCCAGCTTGTACTATTCGTACGTCCGCCGGTAAGATAAGTGGAGGCGGTCGTAACCCGTGTGATCCCGGGAACCTGGAGGAACTCATTTTTAGCCATCTCGTACCGTGCACTCAGCTCCCCTCTGTTCGAAAAGAACATAATATTTTCCATGTTGTAGCCCAGGTCCATGGACTGAAGATAGGTAAGCTGTTTATAGATGCCGACAGCATAAACGATAAGCCCGATAGCCAGGGTGAATTGGATCACGACCAGGACTTTGCGAAAGCCAGCTCTTTTTAACGATGATCCCGTAAGTCCCTTGATGATCCGAAGCGGCTGAAAAGAGGACATGAACAGAGCCGGATAGCTCCCCGCTACCAGTGCGGTTATCAGCAAGGTTCCGATCAAGAATCCTAAGAGAGATGGATTCTGAAGAACATTTAGAGTCAGTTCTTTGCGGAAAAGAGTGTTGAACACCGGGAGGAAAAGCCTGGCCAGGAACACGGTCAGAACCATCGAGATCAGGACGAGCAGGGACGTCTCGAAGTAGAACTGTTTGATGATATCCTTCCGGAAGGCTCCGATAACCTTGCGCATCCCGATTTCCTTGGACCGGTTTCCGGACCGGGCAGTGGTCAGGTTCATGAAGTTGATGCAGGCAATGAGCAGGATGAAGGCACCCAGGAAGCCGATCAGCCGGATCTGTTCAATGCTTCCTCCTCCATCACCCAGTCTGAAGAGATGGAACCTGGCAAAAGGTCGCAGGACCGGTACATATTCGTCACTGCTGTATGTTGCCACCACGAATTCCTTGATTTTACGGTTT
>JAOUKO010000474.1 GCA_029882525.1 Candidatus Aminicenantota bacterium
CTCCATCCCTGCCATTCCACCTTCCTCTTTGTACACGGGAACCAGGCCCATGTTGCAGATAGGACAGCTTGTGTTTCCTTTCTCGTAATCTTCGGGGCTCACTCTCACCGATGGATGCATGCCGCAGGTGTAATAGAGTATCTCTCTTTCTGCGGTTGACATCTGAGCAGCCATCTGAGTCTCTGCAGCTTCTTTTTCTGCCTTGCTGCAGGAAACAAACACAATACTCGAAGCAAACACTAAAATTCCGAGGCTGATAATGAAAATTTTCTTGAATTTATTCATTTTTTTCTCCTTCGTGTCTGATACCATTCTTTAAGTCCGCGTGATCAATTTTATTATTTGATTTCAGGCTATCCCCCAATTCACCCGAGGACTGACTTCCATTCCTCTCTTCTTCAGCTCCAGGCTTAAACAGGATATTCCTCCCGATCATCCTTTCCAGCCGCGCCACGCTCTTGTTCAAATCAGAGATGGCTTTGTAATAGCCGTTCTTTATCATGAGAACCATTCTCTCGCTGTCCAGCAAATTTAAAAAATCAACTTTGCCTGTTAAATATCCTATCTCCGAAGCTTTAAAAGACTGCTCGGCCTGAGGAAGGAGAGAAAATTTGTAAAGTTTAATCTGTTCCTCAGCAGTTTTCACTTCAAAGAAGAGCTCATTTACCCTAGACAGAGTTTCGTTTTCAATGTTTTTGTGAAGACTCTCACTGGCCATCAGCTTTGTTGCCTCTTCCGCTTCGCCCGCTCGTAACTTCTTTCGCCAGATGGGGATGTTAATCCCGACTGACGCCATCCAGGCATTCCGGCCGTCTTCAGGGCTCATGGTGGTTCCCCCTCCGATATCAATATAATCCACCATGACTTGAAAATCAGGAAAATAGTTCTTTCTAGCAAGCTTCAAGCCTTTCTCGTTCTTTTCAATAAGATACTGAACCTTTCTCAGTTCGGGCCGAGTCTCCTTGGCCCATTCATAAAGCTCGTTCAGTTCAGTTCGAAATTCAGGCACTTCGATTTCTTCAACTGCTCCGATATGCGTTTCAGCAGGCCTATTCAAGAGGGAATTCAATTCAGCAACGACTGCTTTTCTGCCCTGTTTGAGCGCCAGAATTCTGTCCATCACTTTTGAAATCTCAAGCTGAGCTTTCAAGACATCCTGCTGGGTGGCCTGTCCTGTCTCGTATTTTTTCTGGGCGACTCCGGCTAAGCGCTGGATGACCTCCTTCTCCTCATGGCTGATACCTAAGGATTTATCGAGCCAATAAAGGGAGAAAAAAGCCTGCTTTACCTTTAATTCCACATCCGCTTTAACCGCACGGTATTGAGATTCAAACATCCATGCCTGGCTTCTGGCAATTTCACCCTTCAGGGAAAGCTTCCCGAAAAAGGGAAATTTCTGGGACAAAGAGATTTTATTCCTCTGTGGCCCGAGTCGCGTTTCAATACTCTGTCCAAAATAAGAATAGCTCAGCACTGGATCGGGCAGGGCTTTGGCCTGAGGTATTCCCTCTAAGGAGGCCTGCCATTCCTGCTCGGCAGCTTTGATTTGCGGATTCTGGCTTAACGCCATTTGGATCATTTCAGATAGCACTGCCTTTTCTTCCGTTTCCTCCTGAGAAAAAGCAGCTGTTAAGCTTAAAAAAATCAGAATAATAGAACTGACCAATAACTTTCGTCTCATTTTTTCATCTCCATTATTTATCTACAAATTGAATAAGATTTTTCTTAAAAAACTCATGCTCCTATTTACCTTTTTATTCACCTATCACATAGCCGATGGCCCTTTTCACTATTAATATCATAAATCCTATCGAATTAATCAATTTATTTGAAGCAAGACTATCTCCCTGTTTGCTACTCTCTGTTTTATTCTTTTATCTGACTATTAATTTCCCCTTCAACATTCCCATCCCACAGGTGAACTCATACTCACCCTCTTTCT
>JAOUKO010000127.1 GCA_029882525.1 Candidatus Aminicenantota bacterium
TCATGGCTGAGAGTAAAGGTATCTGGGGGATGAACCTGAAGCGGATTCCTCTGATCGAGAACAAGCCGGAGAGCGGGAAGGATATTTTCGACTCCGGGAACTTTTCTGAGTGGATGAACTTTCCTGTCGAGCCCTCTGATATGAACAACATCGTCATCGGCACCGGGATTGCGGTAAGGGACAGGAATGCTCTCAGTGCCGGAGCACAGCCGCTCATCCCCAGGGAGCAGAATTTCCATATCCATGCCTGTGTTTTTGAGAAACAGCCTTTCAACACAAACCTTCAAGAGTTCGACAAAGAAATGAAAAGAGTCCTGACCGAGCTGGAAGCCTATAAAATCCAGCATGTCCTCGGCCAGACCCGGCTCAGCAGCGGAATCGTCGGGCTCATTGAGCTAAAGGAATAAGCCATGGAACTCTGGATAGGCGCTTTAAACCTCGGTTTTTTGTATGCCTTTATGACGATGGGTGTTTTTATCACCTTTCGGATCCATAATTTTCCCGATATCACCGTGGATGGAAGTTTTACTGCCGGGGCAGCTTCAGCCGCTGTTCTCATTGTTGCCGGTGTCAATCCTTTCCTGGCGTTGCCCATCGCCTTTCTGGTCGGGGCCCTTGCCGGTGCCCTGACAGCTCTCATCCACACCCGCTTGAACATCAACGGTCTTCTGGCCGGAATCCTGGTCATGACCGGCCTGTATTCCATCAACCTCCACATCATGGGCCGGTCGAACATACCGCTGTTGAACCAGCCCAGTTTTATCGCTTTTCTGGAGAAGCTGAATCCCGGGCTTCATCAGGAAATATGGATTGCCGTCTGCCTGCTCATCGTCATGGCCGTCTTCTGGCTCCTCATCTCCCTCTTTTTCAAAACGGATTTCGGCATCAGGATGAGAGGAACCGGGAATAACCCGAACATGGCTTCCGCCACAGGTGTTAACGTCAACAGGATGAAGATCTTCGGTGTGGCCCTGGCCAACGGCTTTGTCGGGATCTCGGGCTGCCTGGTTGCCCAGTATCAGGGTTTTGCCGATATCGGGATGGGTATCGGCACAGTGGTCATCGGCTTAGCTTCTGTCATCATCGGGGAGTCGGTCCTGAGATCCCGTTCCATCTACGCCATGGCCCTCAGCGCCATCCTGGGATCTGTGATTTTCAGGTTTATGATCGCTTTTGCTCTTTATGTGGGCATGAACCCGATTGACCTGAAACTGCTGACTGCCGTGTTTGTCCTCCTCACCCTGATTGTCTCCAGAGTGCTGTCTAAGAAAGAGAAGGGAAGAGCGAGGTTTCCTTTTTGGAAGATCTCAGGCAAGGCAGGGAAGAAGGTGCTGACCGGTTCTGTTGTGGTTGTTCTTTTCGTTATCGTCATCGTCTTTGGCTACAGGATTTCTCGTCCGGGCCGGACAGATTCCTCAGAAGTCTACAAGATCGGTTTTCTTCAGGTCAGCGACCATGGGCTTTTGAACACCACCCGGGATAGCTTTGTTGAGGAGATGGAGAGAATAGGCTACGAGAGGGGGAAGAACTGCATCATCATGCTGGAAAACGCGAATGGAGACCTGCCCACGGTCAACACCATCCTGGATAAATTCATCTACGAGGATGTGGATATTGTTGTTCCCGTATCGACTGCCTGTACCCAGGCCGCGGTGAACAGGATAAAAGACCGGCCGGTGGTTTTCGCGACCGTGGCCAATCCTTTTATCATCGGGACCGGGAAGTCGGAGACCGACCATCTCCCTAACGTGACCGGCGTTTACGGCTGGGCACCCATGGACGAGATGATGGAGGTCGTTCGGCAGATCCTCCCCAGGAAATTAAAAGTCGGAGCCATCTGGGACCCGGCCCATGCCAACTCGGTCTTTAACGTCGGCAACCTTCAGAAAGCTGTCGATACCTACGACGATGTCACCTTTGTCGGGACCACCATCACCAGCTCTTCTGAAGTCTACCAGGCTGCAGCTTCTCTGGTGAACAAGGGGATCGATGCTTTTGTCCTCTCGCCCGATAACATCGTCTATTCTGCCTTTGAATCCATAGTCAAAGCAGCCAGAGCCAAAAAGATCCCCATCTTCATCAGCGATGTGGAGAGAATTGAGGATGGAGCCTTGGTCGGTTACGGGTATGATTATACGACCAGCGGTATCCAGGCCGCCCATCTCGTGGACCGCGTCCTAAAGGGTGAGAATCCCGGAGATATCCCTTTTGAGCGATACAGCAAGATCACCTTTGGGCTGAACGTCAAAGTCGCGAATGAGATCGGCATAATCCTACCTCCAGACCTCCTCGAGAGAGCCACCAAGATATACGGAATGAAGGGCATAGAAAAAGAGGAGAAGCCGCGTATCGGAGTCATCCAGTTTGCCATGGAACCGAATGTCGTGCTCTGCAAGGAAGGCCTTCTTCAGGCTTTGGCTGAAAACGGTTATCTGGACAAGAAAAACATCGAGATCATCTATAAAAACGCCAACGCTGATTTCGCCATGATCAATTCCATCATCCAGGATTTTATCCGGCGGGATGTGGATATCATCGTTCCCCTCTCGACACCGTGTACACAATCTGCCCTGCAGTTTGCCAGCGGAAAGAAGGATATCACTGTTGTGTTTGCCTACATTTTCGATCCCTACCGGATCGGGGCTGCCCGAACGCCAACCGATCACCCGGCGAACATAACCGGAGTGGCCTGTTTCCCTCCGATAGAAGAGATGCTCGACCTGATCAAGGAGATGTTCCCGGAGAGAAAGAGAGTCGGGATCGTCTGGAACAGCTCGGAAGCCAATTCCGAGTCTGTACTGGTCAAAGTCCGGGCCCACGCGTCAAGGATTGGCCTGGAGATCCTTGAAGCAACGGTCTCCAGCCCGGCCGAGGTGCTTGAGGCATCCCGGTCACTGGCGCTTAAGGGCGCCCAGGTCTTTCTCAATTCAGGAGACAACACGCTCAACGTCAGCTTTGACAGTTTCACGAAAGTGGCCTGGGACAACGGGCTTCCCGTTTTTTCGGTTGACTCCGAGTTCGTGGAGCAGGGAGCTCTGGTTTCCCTGGGGCCGGATTACCGCCAAACCGGTTATGAAGGCGGGGAGCATTTGGCTCAAGTCCTGGATGGGAAAAACCCGGCAGATATCCCCATAGGTCAGACAGAAAAAGTCCTTCTTCATATCAACCTGGATAATGCCCGGAAATTGGGATTCAAGATTGATGAGAAGATCATCAGCAGAGCAGACAAGATAATCGACAGTGAAAATGTACCTGCCGTTTCCGGCAAGAGCCGAGAAAAAAAACCGCTGGACAAGAAGAAGCTTGCCCTGTTCCTCTTCAGTGAGAACTTCCCGATTAATCTCTGTGGGGACGGCGTTGTGGATGAGTTGAGGGAGAGTGGGGTCCTGGAAAAACACAATATCGAAGTGGACCGCATGAACGCCCAGAATGAATTCTACATGGCTCAGTCAGTTGCCCAGGATATCGTCAGGCAGAAGTATGATTATATCATCACTTTAGCCACCCCGGCTCTTCAGGTTATCGCCAATGCCAACAAAAAAATCCCCCATGTCTTCGGCTGTGTGAGCGACCCTTACCGGATGGGCGTGGCAAAGAGCACTCACGACCATCTTCCCAATATCACGGGGGTGGCCACGCCTCAGCCGGTGGAGAAGACTGTACAGGTCATGAGGGAGCTGTTTCCCGACGCTAAGAAAATAGGCATTATCTGGAACCCGGCAGAAGCCTGCTCGGAAACATGCACCTACAAAGCCCGGGAGGCGGCACGGAAATATGGTTTTGACCTGCTTGAAGCGAACGTCACCAGTTCGAGCGAGGTGATAGAGGCCCTCAGGATGCTTCTCAGCAGAAATATCGATCTCTTTCTCACGTCCGGAGACAACGCGGTGAACGCTGCGGTGGAATCCGTCGCCGAAGTCTTAAAAAAGAAAAAAGTTCCGTATTTCACCAACACTCCCTCTGATATCGAGAGAGGATCATTCATCTCGATCGGTTCAGACTACTATGAGGTGGGCCGGGAGACGGCGCGAATGGCCATTCGAGTGATAGAGGGAAGAAAACCAAGGAATATTCCCATAAATGATTATGTGCCTGAAAAGACTCATGTGAACCTTTCTCTGGCCAAGTTGTACGGGATCGAGATTCCAGAGAAGTTCTTAAAGAAAGCGGCAGAAGTCAAGAGGTGAGCCATGTTAAAACTGACCGGTGTTCATAAAACATTCAACCCCGGGTCCATAAACGAGGTCTACGCCCTCAGGGGCGTGAGCCTGAGGGTCAGAGAGGGAGAATTCATCACCATCATCGGCACCAATGGTTCGGGAAAATCCACCCTGTTGAACGCGGCCGCCGGGACTTTTCTCCCCGATTCGGGAAAAGTGGAGATTGCCGGCAGGGATGTCACCTGGAAGAGGGATTTTCAAAGAGCCAAATACATTTCGCGTGTTTTTCAGAACCCCTTTATGGGCACAGCACCGGATATGACTATTGCCGAAAACCTTCATATGGCTTTCTTGAGAGGAAGTAAGGGGTATCCGAAGATCAGCCTCACCTCTGAACGGCTGAAAACTTACAGAGAGGAAGTGAAATCCCTGGAGATGCAGCTTGAAGACAGGCTGGATACGGTCATCGCTACGCTTTCCGGAGGTCAGAGACAGGCCATAACTCTTCTCATGGCCGTGATCACCAGGCCCAGGCTCCTTCTGCTGGATGAGCATACGGCAGCCCTTGACCCGAAATCAGCCGCCCAGGTGACAAAACTGACCCGGAGGTTCATCGAGCAGCAGAACATTCCGACTCTCATGGTGACCCACAGCATGCAGCAGGCTCTCGAGCTCGGCAACCGGACCATCATGATGCATCAGGGGCTGATCATAGATGATATTTCCGAGAAGGAGAAAAGATTGCATACGGTCGATGATTTGCTGGATAAGTTCGCTGAACTGCGCAAGGCCGAACGGCTTACAGATGATATGCTCGAAGAGCTCAGGCGGGAATATATCTAACGATCCTGGGTTTTCTTTCTCATTATAAAGATATTCTTATCCTTAACCCTTCTGTACTCCAGCTTATCAGTCAGATTCCTGACAAAAAACAGGCCCAGGCCACCTGGCTGCCGTTCTTCAATCGGTTTGTTTATATCAGGCTCAGGAACTTCAAGAGGATTGAAGGGGATGCCGTCGTCTTCTACTCTCAGCTCCAGCTCGGCGCCTTCTAATTCCATGTGGATGTTGATCTGGTGTTCATTTTTATCTTGGTAACCGTAGGAAATGATATTGTTGACGACTTCCTCCAGAGCCAGGTTGAGATCGAAAATAACCTTATCCGAGAAGTTATTTTCTCTTCCGAACTGCATGACTGTACTGGCCAATCTCTCGATTTCTGAAAGATTGTTCCTTAGAGTAATAAGCATTTTATTCACTGGAGTCACTCGGTTGGTATTTGGCTCTCGTGTTTATGGAGAACGATCATCGTTCCTGACATCCGTTTGAATGGAAGGGCTTCCCTCAGATAAGAAGAGCAGCTAAATATTGAATATCTTGTCAAATCCTCCCAGAACAAAGACATTTCGGACGGCTGGTTGAATATTCAAAAGACTCATCTTATGGCCAGTCTGGTCCAGCTGTTTGTGTATCCGGAGAAAGAACGACAGGCCAGCGGAGCTGATGTAAGTCAGGTCTTTCAGGTCGAACGAGATATCTTTTTCCCAATCGAGAAAGGTTTCGCGAACCTGCTCAACTGTGTAAGAATCCAGACGTCCTTTGAGATGGACGACGTCATCTTCGATCGTGTACTCGAGAGGTTGGGCCTCGGCCTTTTTTACTTTTTCTGGGTTAGAGAGAACAACATAGAACATGTCATCTGTGCTCTCCAGGATGACGACCTTTTTTTCCGGGGGGATGCTGAATCCCTCATCCATGAGAACCTCTCGCGGCTCCTGTATCAGGTGTTTCCGGAAATCAAAGTCGGTGGTTGCCCTCTGGATAATTTTTTGAAGTTTCTCTTTGCTCATATCTAACCTTTAAACTGCATTCTGAGATACAGAAAACACGGCATTTTTGTTTGCTGCGCTAAGGATTCTTATCCCCAATATAAGGAGGAATAGGAATGAATATCATATCCTGTGTTTCTTCGACGAATTTGACTGTGAAGCCTTTGGGCAGCTTGAATCCTTGCTGAGCCAGGGTTTTAACGGGTGAGCTTATGAGCTTTTTCCTGAAATTTGAATTTGTTTGGGCTCTTTCCATGATCCTCTGGAAGATTTCCTGTGATTTCGGTTCATGAATGTTTGCTCGTCCAAACTCGGAATAGTAATCACCGAGCACTTCTGTAACGGTTTTCCATAGATCCATGGCTTTTCTCCCCGTTCATTATAATGAATGTTCCATACTAAGTCTATTGTAAACGCAATAAATGTTTTTACATTGTCATTGCGAGCCCGAAGGGCGTGGCAATCTCTTTCCCTATATGATTTTGTATGAGATTGCGCAGCCTGTTCCGAGCGAAGCGAGGAATCTTGTTCGTTGCTCAATGACATATTAATTAATACGTCTATATTAGTTCAGCGTGAACAATCCCCAGTTTCTTGAGGCAATGATCGAGCGGAGTGTCGAAAGGACACGCCTGGCTGTCCATTGAATTTTGTTTGTTCCCGGACTGCCTTCTATTTTCATGGTGCCCTGCATGGTATTGCCTTGCATGCTTCCTTCAAAATGCAGTCTTTCCGTGCGTCCTTTCAGTTTTCTCTCCAGGATGAACTGCAGCGTATTTCCTTTTATTTTATCGTCCATGATGAATACAGGGATCGAGGAGCTGCCTTCAAATGCTTCCCCTCTAACCTGCTGGAACACTTGTTCAAACTTCAGTGTGTACTCCTTTTTTCCTGAGACGTCTGGAATTTCCAGTTTCCAGGTTCCCATCACATTTCCAGGAATGATCCAAAAGTATACATTATGCAAATCCCAATAATCGGCTATGTTTGGGTCCCAGTAATCCAATACTTGTGGATCCTTGGCATCTCCTGTTTTCACCGAGGAGGAGGCATCAGGTTCCCATTCTCCCATACTGAATTCGTGAGATACGACTCGCGTTCCTGGATTGAGTTCTCGAAGAAGTTTAGGACGCAATCTGAGGTTGACTTCTGAGAGCAGATAGAGAGTGACCACGGTTGCCTCACTGATTTCCGCCTCGAAAAGATCCATTTGAATAAACTGGACTTTGTCTGCTACTCCTGCCTTGATTGCGTTTTTTCGACTTTCCCTGATGCGTTGAGGATCGATATCTATCCCCACACCCCGGCAGCCAAATTCTTTGGCTGCCGTGATAACGATTCGTCCATCCCCGCAGCCGAGATCATAGAGCACATCATCTTTGCCCACTTGAGCCATTTTGAGCATTTCCGCCACAACTTTCTCCGGAGTAGGAACAAAAGGCACTTCAGGCTCTATCTGCTGGGCTGCGGCACTGCTTAGAAAAATAAATGTTAATCCAGTGACCAATCCGATCCAGGGCCTCTTTGAACATCTTTTTCTATTTTCCATGTGTAACACTCCTTTATTATCAGTATTCACGGGATATTTTAAATCATTTTCTATAGATAGAAAATGGAGCATTCTCTTTTTTGTTCAGGGAAACAGGGCTCAATTCCTGAATGAGCCTGCTTAATATCACAGCTGCGAATCTTATATTATAGCCCAAAAAAAATAAAGTAATAAGATGGTTCAACTTATAAATTATTTCAAGTTTTTTTACTAAACTCCCCATTT
>JAOUKO010000128.1 GCA_029882525.1 Candidatus Aminicenantota bacterium
CAGGAGGAGACGGAAATCTTGCCTGAAGAAAACGCAGCTGAGCTGGAAGACAGACTGGCGCAGCTGGGCGCGGATCTCCTGATCAACACCATTGACCGGATCGAGAGCCAGAAGCCCCAGAAGCAAGACCATTCCCAGGCCTCCTATGCCCCTAAACTCAAAAAAGAAGACGGAAAGATCGACTGGGGAAAAGATTCACTGGACATCCAGAGGCAGGTCAGGGCATTCACTCCCTGGCCTTCAGCTTATGCTTTTATAAGGGAAAAACGGGTAAAAATCCACAAAGGCAAAAAATCTGAAGGCCGGGCTGTTCCATCCTCATCTCCGGGAGAGATCTTAAATATAGGCAAGGAAGGAATCGAAACCTGCTGCGGGCAGAGAAGCGTGTTCCTTATCCAACGGATTCAGCCCGAAAACAGGAAAGAGATGGATGCTTTTGCTTTTTCTTTAGGGATGAGGATAAAACCAGGGGATAAGTTCGATTAGACCGAGCTCAGAATCTATTCTTCCAGGATGTAATGGTCAGGGTTAACAGCCTTTCCGTTTATGCGGACTTCATAGTGGACATGAGGACCTAGGGCTTTTCCTGTCTGTCCGACAAACCCGATAACGTCCCATCTCTTGACTCTCTGGCCGACCTTGACGTTGAACTTGCTCAAATGGCAGTAGACCGTGGTCATCCCTCCTCCGTGGTTGAGGATGATCACATTACCACCGGTTTTTTCGTTCTTGATTTTAAACACCCAGCCGTCCGCGGTGGCATAGATGGGGCTTCCGAAGCTGGCTGCTATATCAATCCCGTAATGGTATTCTTCTTTTCCGGTGAATGGGTCGATTCTATTCCCCATATCAGAGGTCATCCAGCCGTTCGTGGGCCAGATAGAGGGAGTCGTGGCCATTGTCAGAGATTTATCCTCGAAAAAATGCACCAGAGTGTTCAGGTTCTTATCAATGCCCTTGGCTTTCTGGGAGATACTCTCCGCGTTTCTCAAGCCCGGGTCTTGAGGAAAATTCGGCGGACTGACCTGCTGGCCCTCTTCTCTCGCGCCTCCTCCGACGCCAAGCTCTCTTAAGACTTCGGGTGATTGAAGGCCGGCCCAGATGTTGATCTTCTTGGCATATTCTTCAAAATTATTGATGTCGCTCCTCAACTTGTTCAGGGCGATCTTGTACTGGGCTATGGTCTGCTTCTGGGCTGCATTCTCGTCAGAGAGCGCCCTGTACTTCTGCCTGGTGACGTTCATGGTGAAGTAATCGATGAGAAAAACCGTAAGGAGGAGAAAAAGGAAAGAGAAGACTCCTACCAGGATTTTAACCCTTTTCTCGGTGAGAGTTATTTTTTTGGAGCTCCCTTTATGGTGGGGAACGATGATGATGGAATAATGCTTTTTAGCCATAGAACGTGTCCTTTATTATCATAATTAAAAAAATTAAAGTCAAGTGGTTTATTCCATTCATTTTATCTATCTTGAAGAGGTTCCTTTACGTTTTTGTCGATCCAGGTCACGATATCCTCAGTGGAAGAGCCCGGGAGAAAGACCTTGGCTATTCCAATTTTTTCTAAGTTCGGGATGTCTTTATCAGGGATGATGCCTCCGGCAATCACGGTGATGTCCCCGGCTTGCTTGTCCTGGAGAAGGTCCATGATCTTGGGGAAGAGCACGTTGTGGGCACCTGAAAGAATGCTCAAGCCGATAACGTCCACATCTTCCTGGATGGCGGCGTTGACGATCTCTTCAGGGGTACGCCTTAATCCAGTATAGATCACTTCATAGCCCGCGTCCCGCAGAGAACGGCAGATCACTTTCGCGCCGCGGTCATGACCATCCAGCCCAGGCTTGGCCACCAAGACACGAAGCTTCTTCTCAGCCATAGAATCCTCCGCAACAACCTAATATGTTATGGGTTCTTTGTACTCGCCGTAGACCTCTTTGAGGGCATCCATGACCTCCCCCAGAGTGGCATAGGCCCTCACACATTTCAGCAGAAAGGGCATTAAATTCTGGTTGTCTTCGGCAGCCTTTTTCAGGTCAATTAGCTTCGCTTTGACTTCGGTATTGTTTCGGGTCTGTTTAACCCTTTTCAACCGCTCCAGCTGCTGCCGAGCCACCTGATCCTCTATCTTCAAAGTGGGAATGGGCGAATGTTCCATCTCAAAAGCATTTACCCCAACGATAATCTTTTCTTTTCTCTCCACTGCCTTCTGATACCAGTAAGCACTGTCTGCAATCTCTCTTTGAGGGAAGCCCAGTTCGATAGCCTTGACCATTCCTCCCATATCATCGATTTTTTTGATGTAATCCTTTGCTTCTTTCTCCATCTGGGCTGTTAAGGCCTCCACAAAATAGGAGCCACCCAATGGATCAGCGGAGTTGATGACTCCGCTTTCATGAGCGATGATCTGTTGAGTCCGCAGCGCAATCGTGACTGCCTCTTCCGACGGCAGGGCGTAAGTCTCATCCAAGGAGTTGGTGTGAAGAGACTGTGTTCCACCCAGGACTGCGGTCATAGCTTGCAGGGCGACTCTCACCACGTTGTTATAAGGCTGCTGGGCCATCAGGGAGACTCCTGAGGTCTGGGTGTGAAACCGCAACCACCAGGACCTCGGGTCTTTTGCCTTGAATCTCTCTTTCATCACTTCAGCCCAGATCTTTCGGGCTGCCCTGAACTTGGCAATCTCTTCAAAAAAATCATTGTGAGCGTTGAAAAAGAATGAAAGGCGAGGCACGAATTCATCGATATCCAGACCTCTTCTTACTGCCCATTCGACATACTCGATCCCATCCCTGAGAGTGAAGGCCAGTTCCTGAACGGCTGTGGACCCTGCTTCTCTGATGTGATAACCGGAAATGGAAATCGTATTCCACCTGGGAACTTCTTGGGAACCGTACTCGAAAGTGTCCACGATCAGCTTCATCGAGGGCCCTGGAGGAAAAACAAAAGTCTTTTGAGCTATGTATTCTTTGAGTATGTCATTTTGAATCGTACCCGATATTATTTTAGGAGAGACGCCTTGTTTCTCAGCTACGGCGATATACATGGCCCATAAAACGGCAGCTGGAGGATTTATGGTCATCGAAGTGGATATCTTATCCAGAGGGATCCCGTCAAAAAGAATCTCCATGTCAGCCAGAGAATCTATGGCTACGCCGCACTTCCCGATCTCTCCTTCTGCCAGAGGATGATCAGAATCGATTCCCATCAGAGTCGGAAGGTGAAAGGCGACACTCAACCCCGTCTGGCCATTAGCAAGAAGGTACTTGTAGCGTGAGTTGGTGTCTTCGGCTGTACCGAAACCTGAAAACTGCCGCATGGTCCACAACCGGCCACGGTACATTGAAGGATGGATTCCCCTTGTGAAAGGATATTCCCCTGGAAAACCCAGCTCCTTCGAATAATCGAAGCCATCAAGGTCAGCTGGAGTGTAGAGCTCCTTGATTTTCTTCCCCGAAATGGTGGTGAATTTATCTTGTTCGAATGGGAGGTTGCTCATGGCTTTATCAAATTTTTCCTTTTTCCAGCGAGAATAAATTTGTTTCAATTCATATTTAGGGGGAGAATTCTTTTTCAAACGTGCTTCACCTCTTTTGTGAAAACTATTCCGCTGGCGAAGTTTTTATCTTATCCTGCCAGAGGAGTTTCTAACTGTCAATAGCCCGTAAGGGTGATATGAGGGGGTGATTTTTCACCTCGGCTTTTCACCTTCAGCGAGCATGTCCCATTCGAGTGTCGTCCACTCGTTTTTTCATTCATCTGTAATTGAAATGTATCGTTCAGCATTAAACTGGCTTTTTTGAGAAGCGGGTGAATCAATCCTCTGTGACTTTATAAACCGCATCATTTTCCCGGACCGGGCTCTCCACCTTTATTCCCACTGGCTCCCCCTTTTTGGCGACATCAACCGGACTATGTTCCACCTGCATGGATTCAACCTTCTGATAGAAATCTGTGGTATGGCCTTTAATGTGTATTGTATCGCCTATACGGAGCTCGCCTGCGGATAACTCCAGAACACCAACGTTTATCTTAGAAAAATAATGAGTGATTATTCCAATCTCTTCCTCCATCAAGGCCTCCTTCAGGTTGCTTAACTAAAAATTATCAAAATAGTTTGAATTTCGCAAGAGATTTTACGCACAGAGAACAGAGCCGCCGTTGACATTAAGAACTTCGCCTGTGATGTGCCTCGCCAGGTCTGATGCCAGGAACAGAATAGGGCCAGCAATATCTTCAGGCGGAGGTATTCTCCTCAAAGGAATGGACTCCTGGACTTCTCTCCGAAAAGCGGGATCACTAAAAACTTCAGCACACATCTCTGTATCCACCCAGCCCGGGGCAACACAATTGACTCGAATAGCATAAGGACCCAGCTCTGAAGCCAAGGATTTCGTCAAGGAAACAAGGGCTCCTTTGCTGGCCGCATAATGGGAGTGAAAGGCTTCACCCCTGATTGCAGCCGTGGACGAGACATTGATGATACAGCCTTGCCCTTTTTCTTTCATAAAGGGGACAGCAGCATTACAGGCATAGAATACTCCATCCAGGTTTATCTTCATCGTCTCTGCCCAAACATCTTCCGGCATGCTCCCCATTTCTCCGTATGTCCAGATCCCTGCGTTGTTGACCAGGATGTCTATTTTTCCCCACTTCTCCACAACTCCTCTGACCACCGCCTCAACATCAGACCTCACCGAAATATCGGCCCTGAATATCAAGCATTCTCTACCTGCTTTCTCGATCTCAGACCTGACATTCTCAGCATCTTTTTTGCGGGATAAGAAATTTATGGCCACATCACTCCCGGCTTGAGCAAAAAGAAGGGCAGTCGCTCGTCCAATCCCTCTTGACCCTCCTGTTATCAAAGCTTTTTTTCCCTTTAAGTGAATCATCGGACATCCTCCGTCTGTTGATCCGTTTCACTCATTCTGAGTTTGAGGCTGATCCTTCTTGCTCTAAAGATAAAATGCCTGCTCAATGTTGATCAAAATCCGTATTCGAGCGACAGGTCGACCCACTTATCGAACTGAAGGTAGCGGTAGATTTCTTTTTCCCCGGGCTGGATTTTATTTTTATGGACTGCAAAATACTCTTCAGGGCTGGGAAGCTTGCCTGAAAGCGCGGCTACAGCCGCCAACTCTGCTGAACCTAGATAAACGCGGGCTCTATCTCCCATCCGGTTATCAAAATTACGGGTTGAGGTCGAGATGACTGTTGATTCAGGCCGGACCCTGGCCTGATTTCCCATACACAGAGAACAGCCTGGTATTTCGGTCCTGGCCCCGACACTTGAATAGATCGAATAATAACCTTCCCTCATCAGCTGCGCCCTGTCCATTTTTGTCGGGGGAGTCAACCAGACTCTTGGCTTCAAGTAGCCGGCACCTTCAAAAACTTTTCCTGCGGCTCTGAAATGCCCAATATTGGTCATACAGGATCCGATGAAAACCTCGTCAATCATGTCTCCTGCCACCTCGGATAGAGGTTTCACATCATCCGGATCATTCGGACAGGAAACTATCGGCTCTTTGATATCAGCGAGGTCTATCTCCAGGACTGCAGCGTACTCTGCCTTTTCATCCCTCCTGAGAAGCACGGGGTTCTCAAGCCATTTTTTACAGGCCTCCACTCTCCTCCTCAGCGTATCCGCATCCTGGTATCCATCCTCTACCAGCTTTTCCATCAAGGCAATATTGCTCTGGAGATATCTCACCACACTCTCTTCGCTCAGGGCGATGGTTCCTCCGGCGGCAGACCGTTCAGCAGTGGCATCAGTCAGTTCAAAAGCCTGCTCCACCTCAAGCTCAGGCAGTCCTTCCATCTCCAGCAGGCGTCCGTTGAACACATTCTTTTTCCCCTCCTTTTCCACGGTCAGCAGTCCTTCTTGAATAGCAAAATAAGGAATGGCGTTAACGGCGTCTCTCAATGTTATTCCCGGATTCAGCTTTCCTTTGAATCTCACCAGAACCGATTCAGGCATGTCCAAAGGCATGAAGCCAAGAGTTCCGGCAAAGGCCACAAGACCAGAACCAGCAGGAAAGCTGAGCCCGATGGGGAAGCGGGTATGAGAATCTCCGGCCGTCCCCATGGTATCCGGTACCAGTAAGCGATTCAACCAAGAATGGATAACACCATCACCGGGCTTGAGGGCGATTCCTTTTCGCGCGATTATAAACTCAGCCAGGGATTTATGCATCTTCACGTCCGCGGGTTTCGGATAAGCCGCAGTATGACAAAAAGACTGCATGAACAGGTCCGATTGAAACTCCATACAGGCCAACTCCTTCAATTCATCAGCCGTCATCGGACCAGTTGTATCCTGCGAACCCACTGTGGTCATTTTCGGTTCAACAGCAGAGCCAGGAAGCACGCCTCCTGTTCTGCATGCTTTTCCCACGATCTTTTGAGCCAGAGAATATCCCTGGCCTTTTCTGTGAGCAGGGTTTTCTATTTTAGAAAAGAAGTCTGCCTCCGACATGCCGAGTGCTTTTCGTGCCTCAGCCGTCAGGGAACGACCGATGATCAAGGCCAGACGTCCGCCGGCTCTGTACTCATCCTTGAGAGTTGAGGGCTGAAATCGAAAAGAGGCGAGAGTCTCTCCAGCTTCATTTTTAATGGTCCCCGAGTCTGTTTCAATGGTAATCAGATCGCCTGACTGCATTTTGGCGACATCGCACATTACCGGAAGCCCACCCGAGTCCTCCACGGTGTTGAAAAAAATTGGAGCGATCAAGCCTCCCAGAACGATTCCTCCCCTTCTCTTATTCGGCACGTAAGGGATCTCTTCACCGATATGCCAGAGCAAGGAATTTGTCGCGGATTTCCTCGAAGAACCAGTCCCCACAACATCGGCCGCAAATGCCACTCGATAGCCTTCATCCCGTAATCCTCTTATCGTGTCTATTCCTCCGGGAAACCTCGTCTCCCCCATCGAGAGAGCATGAAGGGGGATGTCTGGCCTGCTCCAGGCGTACTTGGCAGGCGATAGGTCATCGGTGTTCACTTCTCCCTCGACTTTGAAAATTCTCGCTGACACTCGCTCAGGCATCTCCGGCTTGGAAAGGAACCATTCACCGTTAGCCCACGACAGAAGGACTTCTTTAGCATGAGGATTTTTCTTCGATAACTCAACGACTCTGTCGAATGCGTTGTAGACAAGGATTATCTGCTTCAAGGCCTTAGCGGCATCACCGGCAAGTTCTTCATCAGCTAAAAAATCGACCAATGGCTCGACGTTGTAACCGCCCAGCATCGTTCCCAGAATAAATATTGCCTTTTTCCGGGACAATAAAGGGGAGGAAACCTTTCCCAGCGCAACCCTGGCCAACCATTCGGCCTTGACCGCAGCAGCCGGGTCAACACCAGGGGAAATCCGGTCCTCCAACAGACTGAGAAAAACCTCCGCCTTATCTTTGGGAGGGTTTTCCAGAAGTTTACAGACTTCTTCTGTCTGACTTGGGCTCATAGGCAGCGGCGGGATCCCCTGTTCTCGTCTCTCCGACTCATGTTCAAAATATGACTCCAGCATTGGCATGACTCCGTTTTGAATTTATATTTATCTATACTGTATAGAATGTTTGAAAATTTTTGTCAAAGCCAATTTAAAAAGGCAATTTCTTGTCTATTTGATGAAGCATCTATTTCCGTGATGAGTAAAATATCTGATTTTATGTAAACACAGTAAATAAGGTTACAATATCTGTGCGGCCTGGATGCCGCCCTTAGCCCCCGGCCCCCGAGGGAACCAGTCCCGTCGGTTCCC
>JAOUKO010000475.1 GCA_029882525.1 Candidatus Aminicenantota bacterium
CAGAGCAATTCATAACATATAAAAAAAAGCGTGTCAAAATAAATCGAACAAACAAAAAAATTCAGGATTTTCTGACCGAAGAATGCCGGTCACCCAGCAGGTCGTCATAGGAATTTCATACTATTCATGAGATGAGGGAATGGCGTTTAAAATCTGAAGGGAGCGATGCCATTTCCGTGTATTTTAGTCATTCAATTACCCACACAATCTGGAAGAGAATCAATAAAATTAAGAATTAAAGCAGAGAAATGGTTTAAAATAAAAATGACAATCTATATGGCAGACCGTATTATCTGGCAAAAGGAGGTAATATGTACTTAAGAAAATTCATTTCCTTTTTTTTGTTCATGTCGCTTCTGGCCCTTTCCTGGGCTTTCCTTGCTGCTGACGACCATATTACCGAAGAGAGCACTCGAACCTATATGGGCCGCACAACACCTCCGATGACCTCTGAGATCTGGATCAGGGAAAACAAAACGTGCTACCTAGGCCGTTCCTTCAATTTTATATACCGCTATGACCTCAAGAAGAGATACACCATCAACCTCAGGAATAAAAAGTATCTGGAAGAGCCGCTTGAGGAATCCTCAAAGCCAGCAGAAAAAGAGAAAATCAGAATCCAGACGCTGGGCTTTGACTATTCGCCTGCCTTTGATTGGATGGTCACAAAAACAGATAAGGAGAAGATCATTGACGGACATACCTGCAAGCTCTACATCCTGGAGGGTGACGCAGATTACGCTGAAGAAAAACGCGAGCTCTGGATTACTCAGGATGTCCAGATCGACCTGGACCGTTATTATGAATTCATGGTCAAACCCGGTCTCGATGAGCAATGGCTTAAAGTCTACGAAAAGAATCCGGAATTGAAACATTCCATCGTGCTGGAAAGCCAGACCATCACCGAGAATCCCATAGCACCGACCATGACCTGGAAAAGCAAGGTCACCAAGATCGAATCTGTAGAGCCTCCGGAAGGGCTTTATGAGCTTCCCGAGGGGTTCCAGAAGGTGGAAACCAGAGAGGAACTCTATGCCCGCTGAAGAGGAGGAAAGCATGAAAATCAGAAAATACAGAAATATTATCGTCGTGACTTCCATCCTCAGCCTGCTCGTTCCACTCTATTCTCAGAGCGGCTATGAGCTGCCTGAAGTTATGAAGATCGACCTCAAGCGCTTGGAGGAAACCTGGAATATCCTGGATCAGTTTGCAGAGAAAATCTGGCCGGGATGGAATAACTACCGTGAAGTCCCTTTTCGATTCTCTTACCCGAACGGAGTGGAGATGCTGGTCGGCCATCCGGACCCGCCGGACAGCTTCGAACTCCTGAGCGGCATGGAGATTCAAGGGAAAAAGGTCTTTATTGACCGCCACAAAGAAATCCCTCTGGAGTTGAGACCGCCGATGGGAGGGGGCGGCGGCGTCCTGCCCTACGGAAAAAGCGAACCTGTTTACATCGTGGATCTGCACATCTCTTCCTACAGGGATGAGGAGCAAGAAGAGGAAAAGAAAACATCTCTTCCGGATGAGTTCAGGTATGCCAGCGACAGGCAGATGCTCACAAACATCCACGAGCTTTTTCACTGTTTTCAACGCTCTGTCTACCGCTACCGGTTCGGAAATTTCAGATGCAACCCGGATGCCAACTATGCCATCTACGCTGAGATCGAGGGGATAGCTCTGGAAAAAGCCTATCTCGAGACGGATGATGAGAAAGCCAGAGAGTACTTGAAAGATTTTATAGTGGCCCGGGAATTAAAGAGGAAAGACCTCCTGGAAATGGAGCGGAATCAAGAATCCGAGGACGACCTTATGGAGGGAACGGCTGTTTATTCCGAGACCATGGCCCTGCAATTGATGAAAGAAGGATACAAATCGCTGATCTCGAAGGAGAATGACCCTTATTTCTTCGGATTTCAATATGTGGAT